>MHXL01000189.1:4942-5317 GCA_001824455.1 Desulfuromonadaceae bacterium GWB2_53_15 | reverse complement strand
ATTCTGAATAGCACGACGGTCAATGCGAGCCAATACCTGAAGGCAGGCTATCACAGCAGTTCTTACCTCAGTGTCGGTATCATCAAGAAGACATACTATATCGGTAATACACTCCGTAAGACCGAGTTTGCCAACTGCAGTTACAGCTGCAGAACGAAGCTGCTGTGATGAGGCACCAAGGGTTTCTCGGATCAGCACACTCCCGGCTCGATACGCAAGGTCTCCCACTACCGTACAGATAGCGCAACGACCAATTTCATCACTATCAGGGTAAAGGGCTATAAGGGCGTCCATTCCGCGTGAACCCAGACGTTTGAGTGATGCAAGGGCACTTCCGGAAAGGCGTTCACTGGCAAATGCTGCCAGCAACGTCTT
>MHXL01000189.1:0-4915 GCA_001824455.1 Desulfuromonadaceae bacterium GWB2_53_15 | reverse complement strand
AAGCAAAACGGTTATTGCTTCGGCCAGCGTAGGAACTTGCAGGTCAAACGAATCTATCAGGGCTGGAACCGTCTCACTGCCTGATAATCGTTGCAAGACTTCCTGAAACGCCTGTCGGTCTGTAGCGCTGGATCGCGAAAAGATCCGATACCACCCCGTGATTGCAGCATTACGGCTGCTCTTCTGGCGCGACATAAAACCTTGCATCAGGATGGGCATCACCGACTCGTCGCCAATACTCCCAAGACATTCATAGACACTTTTGCGCAGGATGTCCTGATCAGCCAGCCTGACAATTTCTGCAGGGATTGTCATATGGGATGTCAATTTACCTAATGCCGCCAGAGCACTGAAACGAAATAAGATCGAGTCGTTGTTAATAATGGCCTTGATCAAATCCGCTACTGCCCGGTTGTCGCCAATGTTACCCAGATGTTCAGCCGCAGCAGAGGCAACATTCATATCCGGATCAGCCAGAGCAGAGAGGAGCGCCGGAACAAACTCAGGGCTGCCAATAATACCCATGACATCAATAACAAACTTGCGTACATCCTCGTCATTATCTTCCATGAGCCGTATCAAGGGGGCAGCAGCCAATGCTCCAATCTTGCCCACAGCCTCTGCTGCAGAGTTCCTCAAACCGGCATTTTCCTGATTTCGAAGAAGTTCCAGCAGTAGCTCAATGGATTTCTCATCAGGATTCATTGCAACAAAGACGTCCACAGCTTCCTTGCGTACCCTCCAGCTTTGATCTCCCATTGCATAGAAAAGCAGGTTGCGCGCTTCCTGGAGCGATTGTTCACTCAGGAGCGCTAGTGCTCCACGGCGGGTTTCCTCATCCTGAGACCGCAGGGCTTTATCTATATTTGGCAAACTATTCACCTGATGGCTCCCGTAGCAGGTATGAAATAAATTGTTCCTAGATAAACGCTGTCAGTTGATGTTGGTTATTTCACGGTAATCTGAAGGACAAAGCAGAGCATCGACATCAAGAATCATAAAAACACGCTCATCAGACAAACATATGCCCAGCAAAAATTCTAGCCCTACCCCTTCATCTACATCCGGTGGAGGCTTTATATCCCTGACAGGAATCGTAACAACCTCCATGACATCATCAACCGCCAGTGCAAGCATCTGCTGCCGTGAAAGGTTGACTATCAGCAGCTTACTGGACTTCCCCGTTGCCAAGGGTGGCATTTCGAACCTTTTGCGCAGGTTCATGACCGGAATGACTATTCCACGGAGGTTGATCACACCTTCCAGTAGCTGCGACGACCGCGGAAGACTGGATAGCTTTTGCGGTTGAATAATCTCCTTGATTCGCATTATATCCACGGCAAAAAGACTATCTTCCAGACAGAAACAAGCCAGCTGGATATCCTGCAGTTCATTTTTCATGGCCTGGTTGCTGCTCCGCTCGTTTTCAGAAGACCTTCGATCACTTCTATGATCATGGCTGATTTAAAAGGTTTCGTTAGATAGGCATTTGCACCGCAGGCAGTACCCCGCGCCTGATCGGCCTGGCTCTTCTTGGCCGTCAGCATAACAACCGGTATACCGGCCATCCGCGGTTCCTTTCTGATCCTGGAGCAAATTTCAAAACCGTCAATATCGGGTAGCATGATATCCAGAAGCACGAGATCAAACATATTCTGAGTTAGCTTTTCAAGGGCATCGTTACCGTTGGCGCAACCGGTAACTTCATACCCTTTAACCTGCAACAGGATCGTCTCCAGCTTGAGCAGGCTCTCTTCATCCTCGACAATAAGAATACGTTTCTTATGCATACTAGCCCCCATTTTAGTAGAGATTGATATCAGTTATAGTATCCAGATTTAACAAAATGATCATTCGGTTGTCTGTACGGCCGATACCGCTGACAAAATCACGATTGATCCCTTCGAGAATGGCAGGAGCAGGTTCAAAACAATCTTTTGTAATGCGCACAACTTGAATAACCTCATCTACCAACAGACCGGTAAAGTCCTCACCATGCCTGACCACAACTACACGTTCCCTGGCAGTAACTGCTTCACGCATAAGACCGAGACGGTCTAGCATATCCACTATCGGGATGATAACACCACGCAAGGAAATGATTCCTGACACAAATGAAGGTGCGCGGGGTACCTCGGTCACCTCGCGCGGCTTGATGATCTCCTTGATTTTCATGATATTGATACCATAAATTTCATTCGAGACGCGGATACAGAGAAATTCTTCATAATCTTCAACGACCACCGGGGCTTGCTCCGCAGATGGCAGTTGGAGTTCATCGTCACAACCAGCGGCCTCTCTCCCGGCTTGAATAATCTCTATCGGATCATAAGTTGTCTTTCGACGAGAGGTATTCGGTTGTGAAGACGGGACAAAAACTGACTTTTCCGTGTTCGTAAAAAAATCATTCTCCATAGAAGTAGCCTGCAGCGGCACGACATCTTCCAACTGAGGCGCGACAGCAGTCATTACTCTTGCAGGAATTATCTCAGGCGTGTCTGCCAGAGATGAACTATGATGGCCCTTCCGGGCCTTTTGCCTTATTTTTGCCAGATCCATATAACCCTACCTACATCATAAGCTCATCTTTAATTTCATTGATAATGTACGAATCAATCAGAGCTGCATCGCTGCCATAAGCCACAAGCAAGGCATTGGTTGCCATGGAGTTAATCCTGCGCGGCACTCCACCGGTCAATTCAAAGATCTTTTGAACAGCATCCGGAGTGAACAATCCTGGCACACCACCTGCAACCTCAAGCCTGAAATCAAGGTAATCCATGGTCTCCTCCAGCGACAGTGGCAGGAGATGATAATGGAGTGCAATCCTTTGTCGTAAAGGTTCAAAACGAGGTGAAGCAAGCATGCCACGCAATTCCGGCTGCCCCATGATAACAACGCCAAGCAGATTACGATCATCCAACTGAAAGTTGGTCAGAAGCCGTATCTCGTCAAAAACTTCCGCATCTGCGATCATCTGGGCTTCATCAACCACGATAACCGGGCAGATCCCCTTCTGGTAACTTTCGTAGACAACGGTATTTATCTGTTCAAGCAGATCATCCTTTGCTGCTGCCGGGTGTTCAACATCCAGCAACCTGGCCGTGGTTCGCAAAAATTCAATGGCATTCAGCCGAGGATTAACAATGAAGCAAAAACGGTACTCCTCGCCAAGCCGATCCATCAGTGCACGCGAGAGAGTTGTCTTGCCGCAGCCGATTTCACCGGTCAGGACAGCGATCTCTCGTTCCTCCAGCACGAATTCCAATCTGGCCAAAGCTTCTTCATGTCCACTGCTCAGGAAAAGAAAACGTGGGTCAGGTGTTTTGCTGAAAGGTTTTTCCCTGAATCCGAAGTAGGCTTTGTACATGGTATCAGTTTCCGCTTCTCATGGTTTCGTTGATCATGCCACCCACGTCAAGCACGAGGATTGTACGCTGATCCCCCAGGTCTGCAGCACCGGAAATTCCTCGGAAACGCTTGAATGCTTCCCCGATGGATTTGATCACGATATCCTGCTGTCCCAGCAAATCATCCACTACGATGCCCATGCGTTTTTCAGCAACCATGACAACTACCACATAAAACTCACCGGACTGATTCACTTGACGATCGATATTGAAGAATTTATCCAACCTGAGAAGCGGCAAGGTTGTCTCTCGCAGTTGGATGACCTCTTTACGCTCTACTGTTTTGATAGCATCAGCGTTCAGCAGCAGAGATTCCAGAACGGATGTTATGGGGATCGCATAGGTTCTATCACTACATGCGATGATCAGAGCCTTGATGATAGCCAAGGTAATTGGAAGGGTAATTATGAAACGAGACCCGGCCTCTGGCCTGGTTTCAATGTCTACCATGCCGGAAACGGCAGTGATGTTGTTCTTGACAACATCCATACCTACCCCGCGTCCCGACACCTCGCTAACTTTGTCAGTGGTAGAAAAACCTGGGAGGAAGATAAGTTCGATCGCATCTTTATCGGAAAGGGCCATTACATCATGAATAAGCCCCTTCTGCAGGGCCTTAGCCTTGACTTTATCAAGATCAATGCCATTGCCGTCATCCTCAACTTCAATTACAACATGATTGCCTTTCTGGTAAGAAGATATTTTTATAGTTCCCTTCTCATCCTTGCCACGTGCAATACGACTCTCAGGAGACTCGATGCCGTGATCAATGGCATTTCTGATGATATGCATCATCGGGTCAGAAATATCTTCAACGATCAGCTTGTCAAGCTCTGTATCTGCTCCGTAAAACTTGAGCTCAACCTTTTTGCCCTGTTCACGGGAAATTTTGCGGACAATTCGCGACATTTTTTCATAGAGTTGTCCGACAGGGATCATGCGAATCTCCATGACCCCTTTTTGAAGATCAGAAAGTTTACGCTCAAGTCCCTTGGCGGCTTTGCCAAGATCTATTGCCATACGCGAGAAACCTTCAGTGCGCATCCGAGTTGCAATGCCGGAGATAGACGAATGAGCCAACACCAGTTCACCAACTATGTTCATAAGCTCATCAAGTTTACCGATATCAACTCGAACCGTGCGGCTCATGCTCTTGGAAGACTTGGTTTCATCCTCAACAGTTGACGACGGTGGCAATAGGGGAGAGACATCATTTTGTGCAGGCGTGACCGGAATGGTTGACTGTTGTGGACGTGCTGACGAGATTGGTTCTTGGGGGGCTGCTGAAGCTGATTCTCCCAAGAGTGTAACGCTAATCTTATCTCGCTCTATCAACTCTTTCAATTTCTGGAGCTTCTGTGTACTGCCAAAGAGGATCTCAAAGTCAATATGAGTTTCCATGTTGCCGCCTACACTGGGCAACGTACTGATCACCTCGCCGGAGGTCTTGAGCAACTCTGAGACCTCAGCCAGTTCCTGGTCAAAGGTTATCAGCTCAAAAGAGG
>MHXL01000188.1:9068-9293 GCA_001824455.1 Desulfuromonadaceae bacterium GWB2_53_15 | reverse complement strand
TGCTCCTCACAGACAATGCAATCGATCTTCTTGGCAAAGGGCAGACAGTGATTCTTATCTATTACTGCCTTGCCGATCACCTCACGCCGCTTGGTATCAACCGGCAGAGCGGATATCGCCCCGGTCGGACAGACCTGACCGCACAGCGTGCAGTTATACTCGCAATACCCCAACCGCGGGATGACCACCGGTGTATACAGCCCTTCAATACCGGCTTGGCAGGAT
>MHXL01000188.1:4785-8992 GCA_001824455.1 Desulfuromonadaceae bacterium GWB2_53_15 | reverse complement strand
CGTTCCTGACACTGGGCGGTCGCAACATGCGTGACTGCTTTTCCGGCAGGCGAAAACGCGCCGGCACCGCCAGCAGAAGCCCAGCGGCAAAACTACCCAGCAGAACTCGCCGCTCCGGCAGCAACGGACCGGAAATCCTGTTTGCACCCATGGGACGAAAGGAGATGCGCTGGTGCGGGCAATGCAGTTGGCACTCCATGCAGAGGATACACTCGTCCTTGGCCAAAACATCCTGATCAAAACTGGTGGGACAAAGTTCGCGGCACTTCCCGCAATCAGCGCAAAGCCCTTTCGGTAGGCGACTAAACAGGGAGAAGCGCCCCAGCCATCCCAGCAGTGTCCCCAAAGGACACAGGTTACGGCACCAGTTGCGCTCCTCATAACGTTCCAAAAAGATGATGAACAGCAGGATCATGGACGACAGGAATGCCAGCGGATAAATTGTCTCACGGAAGGGCAGCAGATTGTCGTGCAGCAGATTGTAAGCCGGCGCAAGGGTGTCTCGGCGTTCGCCGAGCAGTCGATATAGGCCGACCCATCCTTCTCTGGCAGCCAGTCCGAGTAGCGGATAAAACAGGAAAGTCAGCGCCCGCAGCAGGATAGCCATGGGATCCAGCAAACCTGCCAGATTGAGGTTGACCAGAGAAGCAGACAAGATCGTCAGCAGCAACCAGTATTTAAGGTTTCCCTTGAGTGCTGCAATTGGCCCACGTTTGCGAATCCTGGTCGTCACCAGGTCAAGGAGCGTCCCAAGTGGGCAAATCCAGCCACAAAAGAAACGCCCCAGCAGCAACGTTGCCACAACCAACAAAACAGCCGGGAATAGAAGCCAGGTCCAGGATCTGACAGCCAGCAGATAACTGAACAGCACTAGCGGATCGGCCCTGAAAAAGGCGTTCACCGCCACATTGATCTCATCTCTGCCTCGGTATTCCGTCTGTATGAACAGTACCATAAACAACGCCAGGAAGAGGATCTGGGATATGCGGGCTGAGGTGAGCTTCATGAATACTTTTGAAAAAAACTCATCCGGTTACTTCTTTTCCGCTGGTGTGACCTGCGGAAGTTCAGCGGCATCTGAAGCTCCCTTGTTCTCCAGCTTGGGTGCAACAGGCTCCTGTGAATCTTTAGCGGGTTGCAGCACTTCCTTGGCAGCAGGCACTTCCTTAGGAGTTACTGCTTCTTTGGCAGCTGTCGGCTCTTTGAGAATAATGTTCTCCTTGGCCGGCTCTTTCAGCAAAGGTTGTGCTGCCTGAAGTTTCCCCTCTGCCTTCATTTTTTCGACCTGCTCCGTCAAACGAGCATTTTCTGCCTTGAGTTCTTCTATTTTGCGGGTAAGTTCTGCGTTCCCAACCTTGAGCTTATCGGATTGCCCTCGCTCAGCCATGAGCAACTCAACCTGCGTGGCAAGCAGAGCCTTTTCCGACTTGATGACCTCCAACTCCTTGGAGATAATCGGCAACTTGGCAGCATCTGCCTTTAGCTTATCGATCTCTGCTTTACGATCCTCAAAGACCTTGACTTTGGCTTTGACTTCGGCCAGCTGCTTACCCAGTGCTTCGAACTCAACCTCGACTCGTGCCTTCTCGATCCTGGAGCTTCCAAGAGAAATTGCTAGTTCAGCCAAGCCTGCATAATGTTTGATATCCAATTCCGCCTCTGGCTTGACGTCGCCGAACCCAAACAGTTGCCGACCCTTTTCGTAGGCATCTTCGGCCTTCTTGAGTGAGGCGCGAGCCAGCTCCACATCGGCAGCAACGGCCTTGTTTTCCCCTGCCCTGGCCACAAATCCATCGATAGCGCCACGGGTAGCATCGATCAGCGAAAGCGTCTTGCTTTTCTCAGCTGCGTCAACGCCATAGGCGGTCATAAGCACAAACATAAATGCCATGATCATTATATTGCGCATGTCAGTTCTCCTCTCCCTGGCGATAGCGCTCAAGCTGCGCTTCCAGTTTCTTCAACTCCGACCGTCTTACGGCCACTTGCTCCGAAAGATCCTTCTCCGCACCCTTGGCGTCAGCAACCTTGAGTTGAAGGTCGGCCAGCTCGGCTTTCTGCAGGGCCTCTTTTTCGTTGCCGGCCGTTATCGCTGCTTGAGCAGCAGTGATTGTAGCCTGCGCCACATCCAGCAAGTCCTTGGCATATTCCGCGGATTTTCCCTTAGCCATTGTGGCAGCTATATCTCCCAGTTGGCGAATGCGCTCCGCCGTTTCGCGGGATACCCCGGCGCCCAAGGCAGTACCGGACCACAGCATGGACAGCACCACTATTCCTGATATGTATCGATACATTGTAACCCTCCTTGCCTGCAAATATTTTTCAACAGCCAGCTAAACCTGGACCTGACAAACTTGCCAATAACTTTAAGAACTTAGCATCTAACGCGCTAAACCCTCACGACCTTGATCCGCTCAAGATACATTTCCCCCAATCCACGCTTATAGGCAGCCACCGTAACCGGAATGTCGGCTGGCTTGAGCCCGAACAGGGTAGTGGCAAAGGCGTCTGCTGCCACAATATCGGCCGAGGCAATCACCTTGTGGAGGATCTTTACGTCAGCTATGTTGCCCCCTTGCGGACCGTGAGCGGTCAGGATGCGGGTGGCATCGATCACGGTCAGATGGCTCTTCAGATGGGCGTTGATGTCGGCCAGAGCTACATCGATACTGCGATGGATGTAACCCCGGTTGCCGCCCATCACACCCATGATGTTCTTGAGTCCCAAAGTGAGCTTGGATAGTCCATGATGCTTGGCCACCGGCACATTGATAAAGACATTGGCCGAGAGCGCTTCGTCGTACAACTCCCATTCCTTGAGAAACCGGCCGTTTAAAGACACTTTTTTAAAGCGTTCCTGCTCGATCTGTTTGCACTCCACACCCTTCATCCCCTTGAGGGCGCCCTCAATACCGCTATTTACATAACAACGCCGCGCATCGTTGCAGGTACGGTCAAAGACCTTGACCTTCTTCGCACCGGCCGCCAGACACTCCTCCACCACTGCCCTTACAACCAGGGGATGGGTATTTGCCGCCAACTCCGAAGAACGGTCCCAACCCATATTGGGCTTGACCACAACCACGTCTCCGGGCTTGACATACTTGCGCATCCCGCCGATGGCATTAATTGCCCTTTTGGTGATGGCCGCATAATCTGCCCCCTCGGCGACCACAACCAACGATCTTTCTTTGGCGGCCAAAACCTCTTTGATCAGAACCGGCGCCAAAAGCGAAGTAACGCCGGCTGCTTTAAGAAACGATCGTCTGTCCATGATGTGCCCTCCAGTAGCTGTGGAGTGATGACGCGATTATGGCATTGTACGCCACCATGACATTTTTTCAAGTATACAAAAGCCCCGCGGACCTTCAGGCCTGCGGGGCTTTTGTATTGACTATCGGACGTCCAGCTTACTTCAGCACAAATGCAACCCGGGCATCGGCCATGAATCCAGAGGCCTGATTGGCAGTAAACACCTTCACCGCTGTATCATCAGAAACCTGCAGGTCTGACGGGCTGACCGTACCCGAGGCCTTGACCACCAACGGGTTTTTCACGCCGCGCTTGCCCAGTGCAGCCTTGGCCTTATCCACACTGTTGGTGTACTCACCGCATCCCTGCTCAACAAGCACCTTTTGGCTGATCTTGGCCGGATCATAAAGGACATCCCCCTTGGGATTGAAGATACGGTTGATCAGGGCCGGACGGAAGCTGTAGTCTGTTGCATCGATAATCAGACCGTCATATGCCTGGACAGCAGCCACCGGTGGCGGAACGTCGGCCGGCGGGGTGTAGGCCGGTTTATCCAACTCCTGCTTAACCTTGGGTTCAGTAAGTATCTTTTCATACATAAGGGCGGCAAAGCTCTTGGGGCCACTCATGCCGACCTTGATAATTACCAGGGCGGTTTCTTCCTGAGAGCTCCAGTCCTCCATCACAACCTGTGTCCCTTTGATAAAACCGGTAACAGCGGTCTTGATCGCATCAGACACCAGCTCTGAATCCTTGACAGTAGTTTCACTGACGATGGCCACCCCTTCCAGCATCTCAGCCAGTCGCCGTTGGGCAACGACCTTGGCTGCTGTTTTGGCTGTCAAACGTCGCTGCCCCCCCGTGGTCCCTTTCTTTGGCACCCCTTCACCAACTACCAGAATTGCATCCTGGCTAAAGGCCTGATCAACGGTTGCGGTAATGGTCATCTTGTTGT
>MHXL01000188.1:0-4695 GCA_001824455.1 Desulfuromonadaceae bacterium GWB2_53_15 | reverse complement strand
ACAAAATTCTGATTTTCATGTTTGATCCCCCCTGTTGTCTTTAATTTAATGAATATTAATACGCTGCTGCAGCATACGCACGGCCAGGATTGCCTCAGCTCCGTCAACCGGATCGCTGATGCGGAATTCACCCGAAAGCTCACCTTCCATAATGCCCCGGGTGGTCATATTGAGTACGGCGTTATAGAACGGCGAGGTAGGCTTGACATCCGGAAATGGAGAACGATCTTGTCCAAAGAAGGCGGTGGCCAGTTTCTCATCACCGGTCAACTTCATCAGCACATCCTCCAGAATAAAGGCCATTTCGCCCCGCGCCACCTTATCGTCGGCCTTGAAGAGATATGCTTTGGTGATTTCGTCAAACTTGGGTTCCAGTCCCCGGACTTTCCACTTCATGACCGTCAGAATCTCATCCTTGAAGTGGTGATTCAAGACATCCGCCGGCGTGAATTCAGGCTGCAACTTGTCCAGCTGAGATTTCACCGGAATGCGGCCGGCAAAAAGCTTATCCAGCTTCATCTCGTCGATCAACAGGGCCGCCAGGTCCCCACGCCCAACATTCTCCTTGACGGCGATCTTCTTGCCTACATCTCCTACGGTTAGACCACCCATGGCGCGAACGATCTTGGTGGTCTTCTTCCAGGCCCGGTCAGCCGCCTCATTCCATTTGCCGTCCTTGCGTGCCCCCAGAGTATCTCGGAACTTATCCTCGGCCTTGCGGAACTCATAGGCGTCCAGATATGCCAACCCGATGAAATATGTAGCAGCTTCCCTGCCCTGGTAATAATCCAGCAACCTTTCGTCAATCTTCTGGTTCATGGCTTCCTTGTAGGCATCTTCTGCCTGGTCCAGCCACTTATTTCCCTTGATCATGCTGTGGGCCCTTATGGCAGCAACGTAGTACTCAAAACGATCATTGTCTGTTTCGGCTGTCTTTCGGCCTTTTTCAAGACTCTCCAGCGCCCGTTCGATTTCAACAGTTTTAAAGCCCGAGTCACCATTGGTGCGGGCTTTCATGGCGTAAACCACAGCCCGGCCGGAGTTGGCCGCTGAGAATTGTTCATCACAGTAGAGCGCACGATCGAACTTTTCCTTTGCCAGATCAACCTTTAGCGCTTCCAGCGCCTCCATTCCACGCAGGTAATGGTGGCGGGGATTGTCCTCAGGCGATGTACAGCGAACCGGCGGCGTAGAACAACCAACAAGGGCCACAAGCACAGACAGAACGACCAGAATCCAGATCTTTCTCATAAAGCCTCTCCTTTGCATGTCATATCCATCCATAGTGAAGCGGTGGCATGAAAGCCGTAATTCTAAAAAACGCTCACATAATAATCGTTAAAGATTTTTTTGTAAACAGAGTCTTGTGCTTATCATTGCTCAATATCCATGACCGTCATCGCTGTTGCCGCCAGGGCGCAGCCACCTAGAAGTCCGGCATCGTCTCCCAACTCACCTTTTAAGATCAAGAGATCTGCGGCAATCTGGGGAAAGCAACGTTGTCTTAATTCAACGCTAAGTGCAGGCAACAACAGATCAAAACTGGCGGCAACCCCCCCTCCAATGATAACTGCTTCCAAGTCCAGGGTATTAACTAATGATGCCAAGGCATTGCCCAGCCATCGTCCCATGCGCTGAAAAGCCTCCAGCGCACCCAATTCCCCCTGTTGAGCCAGACTGGCAACTACGGCAGCATCCAGACGGTCACCCCACTTATTCAACAGCTCCAACGGCAGCAATTCCTGGGCAGTGCGGACAAGCGCCCCGGCAGAGACATATTGTTCAAGACATCCACGGTTACCACACGGACAAGGATGACCTTCCGGTTCCACCGTCACATGGCCGAACTCGGCCGCAAAGCCACCTGCCCCGGTCCACAACCGGCCGTCCAGAATCAAACCGCTCCCCAATCCGGTACCAATGGTAATTACAATATAAGACGAGAAGCGCCTTCCGGCCCCAAAGGCCTGTTCACCAAGGGCAATCAAGTTTGCATCATTGCCGCAGGCCGATGGATAACCAGTTTCTTCATTCAGGAAATTTGTAAGGTTAAAACCGTCCAGAGCGCGCATATTGACAGATGAATGAATGAGGCCATCCTTACCAATCAATCCCGGCACACCTACACCGATTCCCTTTATGCACCCACCACGCGACTCAGCAAATTTACGCAATTCATTAATGCCTGCCAGAAGACGCTCACAAAAGCCGGCGCGACCACCTTTGATACCACTTATGGTGCGGTTGCGGTAAACAATAACCCCCGAAGCGTTTACAAGAGCGAAACGCAGGTTGGTACCACCTATATCTATGCCTATAAAAAAATGTTCCACTTTATTTCATCCTTGTTTCTTGATCTCTAGAATTGCAGCTAAACGGTCATAAGACTCCATCAAACCATCAGGAATAACCCGCACATCCCCGACAACCGACATAAAGTTTGTATCACCGTTCCATCGCGGTACAATATGTATATGGAGATGTTCCTCGACCCCGGCCCCCGCTGCTTTACCTAGGTTAATACCGATATTGAGTCCATCAGGGGAGACCACTTCATGAAGCAGATTGCATGACTTTCGCACTGCATGCATTAAATTCAATAATTCAAGGTCATTCAAATCATTCATCTCTGCGGTATGACGCAGTGGTGACACCATCAAGTGGCCACAGGTGTATGGGTAGCGGTTAAGCATGATCAGTGTGTATTCACTCCTGGCAAGCACCAAACGTTCACGGTCATTATCACCCTCGGCAGCCAGGCAAAAGATACAACCTGGTTCATGGGTTGTATTGGATACATAGGTCATACGCCAGGGTGCCCAAATCCTTTCCATTGCTACCCTCCACTTCGGTAAGTTGAAATCAATTGTCGTGTTTATCGAAGACAAATAATCTTGTTAACACACTTTATTATATAAACAGAATTCGGCTGGATTGTAACAGCCCATCCGCAAGAGGCAAGCGCAATTTTTACAAGAATAAAATATTTTTTTATTCCTTCTATTAAGCTCTTGACATCATGTGGTATGCAGACTATCGTTTCACTTTTAATAAAATTTACCACCTTCACACGGGTAAAAAAACCCTGTTTTTTAATTTAACTGAACTCGGAGGTCGTAATGGCAAAGTTCAAGGATTCACTTGAGTATCACTCCAGCGGCAGAAAAGGCAAAATCGAGGTAATCTCCACCAAACCTTGCCAGACAGCCGCTGATCTGTCGCTGGCTTATTCTCCCGGCGTGGCCGAACCCTGCCTGGCGATCCAGAAGAACCCCGAGGATGCCTACAAGTACACCGCCAAGGGCAACCTGGTGGCGGTCGTCTCCAACGGCACCGCCGTGCTGGGACTGGGCAACCTGGGCGCCCTGGCCGGCAAGCCGGTCATGGAGGGCAAGGGCATCCTCTTCAAGCGCTTTGCCGACATCGACGTCTTCGACATCGAACTGGACACCGAGGATCCGGATGAGATCATCAAGGCCTGCCAGCTGCTGGAGCCGACCTTCGGCGGCATCAACCTGGAAGATATCAAGGCCCCGGAATGCTTCTACATCGAGGAGACCCTCAAAAAGACCATGAAGATCCCGGTCTTTCACGACGATCAGCACGGCACCGCCATCATCTCCTCGGCCGCCCTGATCAACGCCCTGATGCTGGTGGACAAAAACATCGAAGACATCCGCATCGTGGTCAACGGAGCCGGCGCCTCGGCCAACTCCTGCGCCAAACTGGCCATTGCCCTGGGTGTCAAGCCGAACAACATGATCATGTGCGACACCAAGGGTGTCATCTACAAGGGGCGCACCGAGGGGATGAACCCCTACAAGGAACTCTTCGCCGCCGACACCCGCTTCCGCACCCTGGAAGAAGCTGCCGCCGGTGCTGATGTCCTGTTCGGCCTCTCGGCCAAAGGGGCCTTCACCCCCGCAATGGTCGCCAGCATGGCCCCCAACCCGATCATCTTTGCCATGGCCAACCCCGATCCCGAAATCACCCCGGAAGATGCCCATGCCGTACGCCAAGACGTGATCATCGCCACCGGCCGCTCCGACTATCCCAACCAGGTCAACAACGTACTCGGCTTTCCCTTCATCTTCCGCGGCGCCCTGGATGTGCGCGCCACCTGTATCAACGAAGAGATGAAGCTGGCCGCGGTCAAAGCACTGGCGGAGCTGGCCCGCGAAGAATGCCCCGACTCGGTCTGCAAGGCCTACGGCAACCAGAAATTCACCTACGGCCGCAACTATATCATTCCCAAGCCGTTTGATCCGCGCGTACTGCTGCATGTGGCCCCGGCCATTGCCCGGGCTGCCATGGAGACCGGCGTTGCCCGCCAGCCGATTGAAGACATGGCCAAGTACATCGAACACCTTGAATCCACCCAGGGCAAATCCAAAGAGATCATGCGTATGATCATCAACAAGGCCAAGAGCGATCCCAAGTCGATCGCCTTCCCCGAAGGTGATAACGAGAAGATCATCAGGGCCGCCAAGGAGTTGGTGGAGGAAGGTATCGCCAAGCCGATCCTGATCGGCGATCACAAGAAAATCAAACAGAAGATGGCTGAACTCAATATCGACCTGGATGTCCCGATCATGGATCCAGCCGAATCGGAACTGACCGAGGTATATGCCGCGGAGCTTTACAAGCTGCGGCAGCGCAAGGGGCTGACCCTCTCAGAATCCCAGCGTATCCTGC
>MHXL01000187.1:5430-6465 GCA_001824455.1 Desulfuromonadaceae bacterium GWB2_53_15 | reverse complement strand
TATTCACCAGAAGATATCAAGCGTGGTTCCCCGAATCGTGAGTTGTCGTACATGCGCCAAGTATCTGCAATTGGACGATACTGACGAAAGAAGTTCATCAGCCCGCCGTGATAACGACGATGAACCGTAGCTTCCGGGACATTATGGCCACCCATTCGGACACGCTCGGCAACACGGGCTACAGCAAATTCCGGAGATGGCAGCCAAAGATAGAACAAATGGAACGCGTACCCTTCCATTTTCAGCGCTTTCAACCAATGGGCAAAGGTCTTGCTGGCCAAGGTAGTCTCAAAAGCGAAGTTCTCTTTATCTTCTGCCAGTTGATGGAGACGTTCCAGCATTACCCGACCGGCATGAAAGGCGGCTTTCTCAGGATTAAATGCTGATAACCCCTGTGCAATGGTGTCGGCATTTACAAATTCTGTTACGCCAAGCGCTCCCTTGAGGATCGCCGGGGCGGTGGTAGATTTTCCGGCTCCGTTCGGGCCGGCTATGACAATGACGTGGGGCATGATCGCTCCAAATACCATATTGAGGATGTAACAAAAAAGGGCTGACTATGACGTCAGCCCTTCTAAACTATTGGAGCGGGAAACGGGATTCGAACCCGCGACCTTCAGCTTGGGAAGCTGACACTCTACCACTGAGTTATTCCCGCAAAAACGAGCTGTATAAATGCCAATAGACGGATGATTTGTCAACCGTAAATTGCGCCCTTTAAGATTTTAAACACAGTCCATTCAACCGGTACGCCCACGAAACGGCAACAACAACAGATAGCCCAGGCCCAAGCGTTGTGCATCGCGGAACTCCTTAAGACCAATTACTATGCCGTCGTGCCCATCCCTTGGCTGATCGCGGTAAGTGCCCAACAGGTGGTCCCACCATGGCACATTGAAGCTGAAATTACTGTCGGTCTCGCGGGGAATAGCAGAATGATGTACTCGATGCATGTCAGGAGTGACCAATAACAAACGCAACCAGCGGTCAATAGCCACAGGGATGCGAAGATTGCCATGGTTAAAAAGCGAGGTT
>MHXL01000187.1:5158-5344 GCA_001824455.1 Desulfuromonadaceae bacterium GWB2_53_15 | reverse complement strand
CAAAATTTCAATCGGATGAAAACGGTTACCGCTGGAGACATCCAGATCCAGATCAGTGTGGTGCATGCGGTGAAAGCGCCAGAAGATCGGTACCCGGTGAAATGCACGATGCTGCAGATAGATAATCAGGTCGAGCGCCAGTACAGACATACCAATATCCAGCCAGTTCGGCAGCACAACCAGATT
>MHXL01000187.1:0-5064 GCA_001824455.1 Desulfuromonadaceae bacterium GWB2_53_15 | reverse complement strand
ATGGCGATGTTGCAGAACCAGCGGGATCCCTTGGGAACAGTCAGCGGTCGCCGTGGCCAAGCAAGCTCGGCCAGGGCGACCAGCAGAAAAACGCCAAGGAAGGAACCCAGGCGGATAGCACTCTCGCTGGCCATCACCTAGCCGACGTGTGCAACAAAAAATGCCCGCACCTGCTCCAGATCAGCATCCATCACCTCGCAACGGGTCGGCAACCCAGTCAGGGCCTCAATGGCCTCAGGGACTGGGGCAGGCGCCCCGACGGCTCGCTCCACAGCCTCCCCAAACTTTGCCGGATGCGCTGTGGCAAGACAGACCCTGGCTGTGTCGACAGGCAGCAACTTCAATGCCGCCCGGACGCCGACCGCGGTGTGCGGGTCAAGCAGGTAACCGGTCTCGCGGTAAAAGTCGCCGATGGTTGCAAGTGTTCCGGCCTGATCAACCGAGGCGGAACAGAAGTCGGCCCGCACCCGTTCCATTTCATCAGCTGAAAAATTGATTCTACCCTGTGACTTCAGTTCGCCAAAGGCAGCTCGCACCCGGCTGGAGTCCTCATTGTAGAGATGAAAGAGATAGCGCTCGAAGTTTGATGCCAGCTGAATATCCATTGAAGGCGAAGCGGTAGAAACCACGTTGGCCAAGGAGTAATCGCCGTCGTTGACAAACCGGGTCAGGATGTTGTTCTCGTTGGTAGCCAACAGCAGTGTGCCCATGGGTAATCCCATCCGCTTGGCGACGTAACCGGCGAAGATGTCTCCGAAGTTGCCGGTTGGTACGGAGAAGCTGACGCTCTTATCGCCATCCTCTGTCACCCGAAGCCAAGCATAGAAATAATATACCACCTGCGCCAGTACCCGCGCCCAGTTGATAGAGTTGACCGCACCCAGCGAGTATTGTTCCTTGAAATCAAGATCGTTGAAAAGGGCCTTGACCATGTCCTGGCAGTCGTCGAAAGTGCCACGGATGGCGATGTTGTGGACGTTGGCGTCGGTGACGGTGGTCATCTGCAATGCCTGCACCGGTGAGGTCTTGCCGTGTGGGTGCAGGATGAAGATATTGATGCCATTTTTACCACGCACGCCGTGAATGGCGGCACTACCGGTATCACCCGAGGTTGCGCCGATAATGTTGAGATGTTCGCCGCGCTCAGCCAGAATATATTCAAAGATATTTCCGAGGAACTGCAGAGCCACGTCCTTGAACGCCAGGGTTACGCCGTGAAACAACTCCAAAATATAGACTCCGTCCTTATGGATGACCGGGGTAACCTCAGGATGGGTAAATGTGGCATAGGATCGCTCGATGATGGCCTGCAGATCGTTGGCCGGTATGTCACCTACAAAACGGGATATAACCTGGAAGGCCAGTTGCGGATAAGAAAGCTTGCGCCAGGCGTCCAATTGCTCTGGAGAAATCTGCGGATATGCTTCGGGCAGGAGCAGACCGCCGTCGGTGGCCAAACCCATCATGACGGCATCCTTGAAGGAGATCGGCTGAATACCGCCACGGGTACTGATATAACGCATCTTATGTATTTCCTTTCACAACAAGCTCAATAGGACACTTATCCCAATAGCTGGTAATTGTTCTGAGAATGTAGCAGATATTCTGGAATTATGGAAGCACCTCAGCCACCGGACATACTCGGCAAACCTCCCTCACGCAACTCCCCAGGTGCCAACAAGAAAAACACGCGGAACATGCAATACTTGTAAAACTCGCTAAACAGGAGATGAAAACTGCCGCCATGGTTCCACCAGGCCTCCTTCAGATTTTTGGTATCCACAGGATATGTATAGATGGCCACATCTTTGGGCAGGGCGTTACGTATCAGAATCGAGGCCCGTTTCATATGATAACGCGAGGTGATCAGCAAGATCGATCGAACTTCTTTCTTCATGATGACATCCCGTCCGAAGATCGCGTTTTCCAGAGTATTACGAGAGACCTTTTCCAGAACAACCCCCTCCGGCGACGGATCTCCCGGACGCGGGTGATACAGGTCGGATCTGCGCACCGTTGGATCAACGCCGATGAAGAACAGCCAGGCTGCTTTCCGTTCCCGATATAGACGCACCCCCTCCTCTACCCTGCCCTTGCCGCCAGCCAGTACAACAATGGCATCCGCCTTTACCTCGCGTGGTCGGTATGAGAAGGTTTTGTAGGTGAAATCAATAAATAGCACGGCAATAACGACCAGAGTTATTACCAGCAGCGTGATAAATGCCTTGATAATATTCATCTACAAAACCTACTTTTTTCTTGCATCCAAACCTCGTAAATGGTATAGAATTTTTTTCAGTAATTAACGGAGGAATAACGATATGTCGAGAAAATGTGAAATTTGCGGTAAAGGCCCCAGCTTTGGCAACAACGTGAGCCATGCTAACAACAAAACCCGTACCGTTTGGTATCCCAACCTTCAGAAGGTTAGAGCTATCAGCAATGGCAGCATAAAAACAGTTAAAGTCTGTACTCGCTGCATCCGTTCCGGCTACATCACCAAGGCAGCCTAACGACTACTGCTGTTTGCTGTTACATGTTTTGAAAGCCGCGGCGCATTGCGCCGGCGGCTTTTTTATTTCAACATGTAACAAGGAGTAGAAACAACACTTACAGGCAGGCAACCGTCTCTATCTCCACCAATGCCCCACGAGGCAGGCTTTTAACCGCCACCGTTGAGCGGGCTGGTTTATGGTTACTGAAATAGCGGCCATAAATTTCGTTCACGGCTGCAAAGTCGCCCATCTCCACCAGAAATATGGTGGTCTTGACCACATTATCGAAACCGGCGCCTGCTGCAGTCAGAACAGCTGCAATATTTTCCATCACCCGTTCCGCTTGTACAACCACATCCCCTTGAACCATCTCACCTGTTGAGGGATCCAGAGCAATCTGACCGGAACAGAAAAGCATGTTGCCGGCCTGAACTGCCTGAGAGTAAGGTCCGATGGCTGCCGGAGCTTTATCTGAAAATATGGTTTTCAATTTCATTGCTTTAACCTCTCCACTTTAATCACACCGTTAACTTTCATAATTGCGTTCATAACCTTCTGCAGATGTGCCAGGTCAGTGACATTAACCTCAAATGTGTTCTCGCCCCGTTGGTCAATCGTACTCTGGATATGAGCACTGGAGATGTTTGCCTCGCAGTTGGTAATGGCAGTAGTAATGCCTGCCAGAACCCCTTTAACATCGTGACAGATGACCCGGATCTTGACCGGGAGTACAGATGTCTTGACCTTGTTCCAGGCCACATCGATACGCCGATCAGGGTCTGTCTCCAGAGCCAGTTGGCAATCGGAGGTGTGAATGGTGACCCCCTTGCCGCGGGTAATAAAACCGATGATCTCGTCTCCCGGCACCGGATTGCAGCATTTGCCAAAGCGCACCAGCACGTCGTCTATGCCACTTATCTCAACTGCGCTGGAAGACTTGCCTTTCAGCTTGTTGATCATTGTGGTAAGACGTGATTCCTTGCGCTCAGTCCGCTCATGCAGCTTTTCGTCCGGGAGAAGCTTACCGATGATCTGTCCGGATGATATCTTGCCGTACCCCACCGCTGCCAACAGATCATCGTCACCGGCATAACCGAATTCTGCCGCTATCTTCTTAAAGTCGCCAGCCTTCTGAATCTTTTGCAGATTGATGGAGTACCTGCGGAGATCCTTTTCGCAGATTTCACGCCCCAGGACGATGCTGCGCTTACGCTCCTCGGTCTTGATCCAAGTGCGAATCTTGTTACGGGCACGGGAACTGCGGACAATTTTAAGCCAGTCCTTGCTGGGGGTATGGTGCGGAGAGGTAATTACCTCGACGATGTCGCCGTTTTTCAGTTCATACTTGAGCGGTACCAGCTTGCCGTTAACCTTTGCGCCTACGCAGCGATGTCCGATGTCGGTGTGAACGGAGTAGGCAAAATCGATCGGGGTGGATCCCTTGGGGTAGCCCTTCACATCCCCCTTGGGCGTGAAGACATATACCTCTTCAGGGAACAAATCAACCTTGACCGAATCCATGAACTCTTTGGAGTCCTGCAACTCCTGCTGCCACTCCAATAACTGGCGCAACCAGGCAAAACGCTTGACATCCTTCTCGTCGTAACCCTTGCCTTCCTTGTACTTCCAATGGGCAGCAATGCCCGCATCAGCCACGCGATGCATCTCATGGGTGCGGATCTGCACCTCCATGCGGTCACCATGGGGGCCAATGACCGTCGTATGCAGCGACTGGTACATATTCCCCTTGGGCATGGCGATATAGTCCTTGAAACGTCCCGGTATCGGCTTCCAGGCCGAGTGGATTACACCCAGCACCTCATAACACTCCCGCACGTCATTCACCAGGATGCGGATAGCGATCAAATCGTAGATTTCCTCAAACTCGACATTTCGCTTCTCCATCTTGCGATAGATGGAGAACAGATGCTTGCTGCGTCCCGAAACCTCGCCCTGAATGTCATGGATGGCCAGTTTTTCGGTAATGATGGCCTTGGCCTCCTCTACGAAGGCCTCCCGTTCCTGCTTTTTGAGGGAAATCTTTCGGGCAAGATCAAAATAAATTTCAGGATTGAGATACCGGAAGGAGAGATCCTCAAGTTCCACTTTAACCCATGAAATACCCAGTCGGTTGGCAATGGGGGCGTAGATATCCATTGTCTCCCGGGCAATACTACGTTGTTTGGTTTCCGGCTGAAACTCCAGGGTCCGCATGTTGTGCAGGCGGTCGGCCAGCTTGACCAGGATAACGCGGATGTCATTGGCCATGGCCAGCAGCATCTTGCGGAAGTTCTCTGCCTGGCTCTCGGCCTTGGTCTTGAAGTGAATCTTGCTGATCTTGGTAACACCGTCCACCAAAGCAGCAACTTCTTCGCCAAACATCTCGGTCAGTTCTTCAGAGGTTGCCAGGGTATCTTCAATGGTATCGTGCAGGAAACCGGTGATGATGCTGGGGACATCCAGTTTGAGGTCAGCCAGCAGTCCAGCCACCTCCATAGGATGGATGATATACGGCTCTCCCGAAAGGCGGGTCTGCCCCTGATGAACCTTGGCGCAGTAGACGTAGGCT
>MHXL01000186.1:13961-17046 GCA_001824455.1 Desulfuromonadaceae bacterium GWB2_53_15 | reverse complement strand
ATTCGGGTCAATTCGACCATTAGCGCACCCGGGATGGCTAATTACGGTACTAACTGGGCGCCGGATGGCTCTTCTAAGCTTTGTCTGAGCTGCCATGATGGCTCATCTGCGGCAGGAAGGGGGCTTGGAGACGTGCTGCGGGGCGGTCCCATCGAAATGGTGTCAGGGAAGGAATATATCGCCTCAGACAGACTCGCATCGTTCAACCCCTCCACCAACAAGATGAAAACCGGGCATCACCCGGTATCGTTTGTCTATAACGGGACAGTACAACAAGCGATCAGTTCCGCAAGGTTGAACAACGGATTTCAGCTTCCTACTGCGGTCCCTCAGGTAAAGCTCGACAAAAACCAAAAGATGCAATGCACCACCTGCCATAATCCGCATCAGAATCAGTCTGATGATGGTACATGTTATGAAACCGAAACTTCGAATGTGATCGTGCCCTGTGGTTCACCAGTGACGGCAACCAGAAAGGTGGTCCCGTTCTGGGTGTATGGGGTTTCCGGTAACGCGTCTACTGATCATGATGCGGTCTGCACCAGTTGCCATGACATGAAGCCCAAGCCGTTTTATCCATAATTGAAGAAAATCGGAAAGGTTAAGCCATGAGAGCAAAAAATGTCGTGGTCAGTGTTTGGCTGTTGGTGCTGCTGGTTACAATGACCGGGCTGTCATATGCAGCGGTGACCACGTATCATCTGGACAAAAAATATCTGCCCACCGGATGTGCCTCCTGTCATATGGGTTTCGATTTCAGTAACGGCGGCGGTGCCTACAAGTGCATCACCTGCCATGGGCCGGCCAGCGCCCGGCCGCGCAGCCTTCTCTTTCGGCAGACCCAGACCAAAGATGTCAGCAAGGACTTTACCAAAAACTACCGTCATCCGGTGTTCGACAAGCGCAACATCCACAGTGCGCGAGAGACGCTGCCCGAGACGAATCCGGCAATTCCGCGCCACGCCGATTGCGCCGATTGCCACAGCGCCCATTACGTTTCCAGCGACAACCCCTTCGCAGGGATAAGAGGCAAGAAGACCGGCAACTTAACGGCTCCGATCACCAAGGAGTACGAACTGTGTTACCTGTGTCATGCCGAGAGCGCCAATCTGCCGGTTAAGTCCACCAACAAGCGAATGGAATTTTCCATCAATAACCCTTCATTTCATCCGGTAGAGGGTGAAGGGAAAAATCTGGCGGTGATCAGCCTGCTACGCCCCTATCGCGAAAAAAAGGTGGATGCCAACGATATTTCGGTGATCAAATGCGGCGACTGTCATGGCAGTGAAGATCCCAACTCTCCTCGTGGTCCCCACGGATCCAAATACCAGGGGTTGCTGGTTGAAAATTTTGCCACTGGCGACAATGTTTTGGAGAGTAGTTATGCATATGCGCTCTGCTATCGCTGCCACAAACGTTCAAGTATCATGGGGAACGAGAGCTTTCCCGCTCATTCGCGTCATATCGCCGGCGAGCGCAATTTCAAAGGAGGCGGCACCTCCTGCCATACCTGCCACACCTCGCACGGCAGCGTCGAAAGTCGCTACCTCATCCGCTTCAACCGTGAGTACGTAACCGAAAGTTCCGCCGGCAAGCTCAAGTTTGTGGAAAAGGGTACCTACAGTTTCCACGGCGAATGCTGGCTGACTTGCCACGGAGTTGACCATAATCCCAAGACATATTAACCGGCTGGAGATACTATGAACATGAGCCCTGCCTTGACCATGATTCTCTTCCTGGGAACAATGACGCTCTCTGCTGCCAGTTCCAGTGGGGGTACTGATTCAGGCCCCCCGAGCCTGCATGGTAAAAATCCTCATGCTGTTACCGCTGATTGTTCTCTTTGCCATGTTGCTTCTATGGACAAACTAAGGGGTTGGTTCGTTTTTCCATCAACAAAACGGCTACTTGTTTCCGACCCAACAACCCTTTGCCGGAACTGCCATGGTGTCAGTTTTGGGCATGGCATTGGCAAGAAGCCACATATGAACCGTGCTGATCTGCCACTCAACGCTGATGGGACTGTCAATTGTGCGCTAACTTGTCACGACATGCATGTCAGTGATGTGGACGATGCCGCTCAGCAAAATTTTCATTTGCGACTTCCGCATTCAAAATTGTGTGTTTCATGCCACGATAAGTAAGCTTGATTACAGCCTGTAAACATGAGCCACAGAGCCTTTGACTGTGGTTTTATTGTTTTACTTTTAGGGGTTCTGTGGTAAAAAGTAAGTCATGGCGCTATATACCTGCAAGCTCGGTGCATCAGATGGAAAAATCCTTTACAGGGAACTTGAGGCAGCAGAGCCGCAATTGCTACGAAAGAGCCTGGAAGAACAGGGCTTTTTTGTTTTCGAGGTAAAAAAGAAACCTCTGCAATTTCTGTTTGACAAAGGATTCAAACGGCGCCGCATCGATAATCGTTCACTGCTTACCTTTAATCAGGAAATGCTTGTGCTTATCAAAGCCGGCATGCCGATTATGCAAATCCTCGACACAATCCTCGAACGCCACGACAGTGACAAGTTTTCTGAAATTCTGCGCCAGGTACGTGAAGATGTGAAGGGCGGGGCGGCATTATCCGTAGCCCTGGAGAAGCACGGCCGTATCTTTCCTCATCTATATGTTGCCTCCATCAGGGCGGGTGAACGCACTGGCGATATTGCCCACACCATTAGACGTTATATCCAGTTTCTCAAACGGGTCGACGCTATCCGCAAGAAGGTTGTTACAGCATTGTTTTATCCGTCTATTTTGATTGTTTTCGCCTTCATGTCGGTTACACTGCTTTTGTTGTATGTCGTTCCTACCTTTAGCCAGGTATATTCCGATGCCGGCTCGCAGTTGCCCGTGCCCACCCAGTTGCTGATAACCTTTACTTCGTTTTTGAAGCGGTATTTCGTGTTGGGGGTGTTGTTCCTGATAGCTGGTGCGGTTGCATTCCGTTCTTGGGTTGCTACGGAATCCGGCCGCTACAAGGTTGACAGCTTTAAATTGACCATCCCCTACGTCGGAGACGTATTTGTCAAATATTCTGTGGCCAGTTTCAGCCGCACACTAGCCACAGTGCTAGGAAGTGGTATAC
>MHXL01000186.1:12084-13850 GCA_001824455.1 Desulfuromonadaceae bacterium GWB2_53_15 | reverse complement strand
CCTTCGAGAGGGCAGATATAATGCCTTCGCTTGCTTTGAGAATGCTGGGAGTAGGTGAGGCTACCGGTTCTCTCGAGGATATGCTGGTGGATATTGCCGATTATCTGGAGGATGAGCTGGAAGAGCGAATGCATCTTCTCACTACGGCCATTGAACCGGCCATCATGTTGATAATGGGAGTTGTAATCGGGGGCATCATCATTGCCATGTATCTGCCGGTATTTAAAATTGCCGGCACGGTCGGATAAAGGATTCGGATGCAGTCTTTCAGGCGAAGAAATATCGGAACGATTCTCATGGAACGGGGCAGCCTGAAGGCTGAACAGCTTCAGTACGTTGTAGAGAAACTGGTTGTCACCAAACAACGCTTCGGAGAGTTATGCATTCGTGAAGGTTTCACCAGCGAAGAGGAGCTGGCTCAAGCCCTGTCTGAACAGTTCAATATTGCCTATGTAGACCTTGCCAACTTCAGGATGGACGAGGAACTTTTGAACTCCTTGCCAACGGATGCTATCTACCGCTTCCGTTTTGTTCCGCTGGAAATGAACCCCGATGCGCTGGTGATAGCGATTGCTGACCCGACTGATGTGGGCAAGCTGGACGAGCTGGAACTTATGCTTGGCCACCCCTTGCGCATTCGTATTGCTACCGAGTCTGCCATTGCTTCGGTGATCAAGGCTGGTGAAGGAACCCGCCGTGTACTGCGAGAGGTTTCAGAGGATTTCATGCTCCAGCTGGTTAAGGAGACCGACCGGGGCGAGGAAGTTCTCTCGGTCGAGGCTATTTCGGATGACACCAGCCCGATCATCAAGCTGATCAATACCACAATTTTGGATGCCCTCAATCGACGTGCCAGCGATATACATATTGAAACCAGCCACGATGGTGTGGATATCAAATATCGTATCGATGGGGTGCTTTACCGGGCTAACGAGACTATAGACCTGCATTTTCAGGCTCCGATCATCTCTCGGCTCAAGGTCATGAGCGAACTGGATATCTCCGAACGGCGTGTACCTCAAGATGGTCGCTTCAAGGTGCGTTTTGGAGAAAAATCCATTGATTTCCGCGTCTCCATCATGCCCAGCTCCTTAGGCGAAGATGCGGTTATCCGTATCCTGGACAAGGAAAGCATCGCCAGCGACCTGAAAGGGCTGACGCTGGAAAATCTTGGGGTCAGCGAACGGGAGATAAAGCGGCTGCGCAAAAAAATCCGTGAGCCTTATGGCATGGTTTTGGTCACCGGTCCGACCGGATCGGGTAAAACCACTACCCTGTATGCCGCATTGACTGAGATTCACACAGGAGAAGACAAGATCATCACAATTGAGGATCCTGTGGAGTACATGCTGCGTGGAGTGTTGCAGATCCCTGTTAACGAGAAGAAGGGATTGACCTTTGCCAAGGGTCTGCGCTCCATTTTACGCCATGACCCGGACAAGATCATGGTGGGGGAGATCCGTGACCCGGAGACCGCCCAGATTGCTGTACAGTCTGCCCTGACCGGCCATCTGGTCTTCACCACCGTACATGCCAACAATGTTTTTGACGTCATCGGACGCTTTATCCACATGGGGATAGACCCCTATAATTTTGTTTCTTGCCTGAACTGTGTCCTGGCCCAACGTCTGATACGCAAGGTCTGTCGCAAATGCCGTCGTCCCGTGATTTACAGCGATATTGAGTTGCGTGAGGCAGGGGTTGATCCGGAAGTGGTCCGTGGAGTGACCCTGTATGAGGCCAAGGGGTGTGAGGAATGCAACGGG
>MHXL01000186.1:1684-12059 GCA_001824455.1 Desulfuromonadaceae bacterium GWB2_53_15 | reverse complement strand
TTGTGGAGCTTTTGGAACTGAATGACGAAATACGCGATCTGATCATTGGCAAGGTACCCGCGACACGACTTAAACAGGCTGCACGTGAGGCCGGCGTTATTTTTCTTCGTGATTCGGCCGTGGAAAAGTTGATTGCCGGTGATACGACACTCAAGGAGATCAACCGCGTCACCTTTGTAGAATGACGGGAATGGACTGACCATGCTGTTTTCCAAAAAATCGCTCGGAGTTGAGATAAGTCCCTCTGGCGTGGCCTTTGCCTTGCTGAGCGGTTCTGTGGCAGCACCTCGCCTGGAGCGAGTATCCTTCCGCCCCTTTACACACGGTACGCTTCGTATTTCTCTGCGCGAACATAACATCCTTGATCCCCAGGCATTTATAAGCCAACTGAAGGATGCCCACAACACGCTGCTCTACAATGGGAATCGTCTCTCGGTAACCTTGCCGGATACTGTCGGACGTATCATGTTGCTGGATGTGGAGGGACGCTTCAAGAGCCGTTCAGAAGGGCTAGACATTGTTCGCTGGAAGCTGAAAAAAAGCATGCCATTTGATGTTGCGGATTCCCATCTGGATTATCAGCAACTTGTTGTTAGAGAAAACGGCAGTTTGGCGTTGCTGGTGGCGTTGATCTCACGCACAGTCATTGGCCAATATGAAGAACTGTTTACCTCTGCCGGTTTTCTGCCGGCGCGAATTGACTTCAATACATTCAACTTGTTCAGGACATTTGAACGCCGTTTGGCATTTCTGGAAGATGGTGCTTTGGTGACTTTCTATAACGGCATTCTTGGTATTATGATCTTTTCCGATTGTGTTCCGGATTTCATACGGATTAAGGATCTTTCTGACGTGGCAGCCCTTGACAGCCGAGTTTACATGGAGATCAACAGCTCGTTTCTGGTATATCGAGAGCGCTTTCCTGAACGGGTGCTGAAGCATGTAGCCTGCCTTGCTCCGCCCGAGATGATCTCAGACTTTTGTGGCATGGTGACCGAAGTTACTTTATGTGAATCAATTCTACTGGAAGTAAAATCTGTCGTGACACCCTCTGATGTGTCTCCGGCTGACCAGGAATCCCTTTTTCCGTTCACATCTGCCATCGGGGCAGCCTTGAGGAGCCTGTGATGCGGTTTACCATTAACATCGCTACCAGATCTTATCTTGACTATAGGCGTGTGAGCCAGGCCTGTGTTACTGCTATTGTGCTACTGCTGGCCCTGCTGGGTTGGAATGTTACTCGAGTGTCCTGGAATTTTGGAGAGTTACGCCGCCTAAAAGCAGATAGCGCAGTCTTTGAAGGGCGTCTTGGCAGCCGTCCTGCCGGTGTCTCCGAAAAGGAATACACACGGATGCTGGCCAGCATTAATTTCTTCAATGATGTGATTGCACGCAAAAGTTATGCCTGGCTTGGGTTGCTTGAATTGCTGGAAAATGCCACTCCCGAGGGAATATCTCTGGTCTCTTTGGTGCCGGACAAGAAGGCCGGGGAACTTAAAATTGATGGTCGCGCCAAGAGCTTTAGTACAGTTCAAAGTTATCTTGAAAAACTGGAAGATTCCAAGACGTTTACCGATATCATGCTACTATCGCATAATGAGGTGGCTGCTGGAGATACTGTCAAGGGTGTCCTGTTCAAGATATCATGCCGGGTGGTGACGCCATGAAACAGGTTTTGCTGGAGTTGCTCCGCCTGAAAAAGCGCAGTCTGATCGCCATCGCTTTGTTGCTGATTAGTAATGTCGCGCTGTATGCGCTTGTCAGTGGTTATCAGGAATCTGCGCTACGCGTGGCCCACACTAAATGGAGTAATCTACGGAGCCGGGTTGCTGCTGCTGACCGTAGTGATGTGAATGTGGTCTATCGCCAAGGGAAAATTGACCTGGAAAAAATCAGGTCCATGATTCCGCTCAAGCGCCAGTTTCCGAGTGTCCTCGGAGACATTCTGGAAGCGGCAGCATCCAGCGGCGTGGCCACTGGTTCAATAACCTATAAACCCCAGGTTCTTAAGGATGAAAATCTGTTGGCATACGCTGTCACCATGTCTACTACGGGCAGCTATGCGGCCGTCAAAAGTTTATTGGCTGACCTGCAGAAGAATCAGAAACTGGTCGTTGTCGATGGTATCAGCCTTGTAAACAGCGATCCCTACGCAGAAAACGTCTCCATGGAACTTCGCCTGACGGTCTATCTTCGGGAGGGTGCATGAGCCGGCAGCGACTGATTCTTTTTGTTCTGCTGATTGTGCTATTTTTAGCCATGGCCTGGAGTTATTATTCCTATCCTCGCGTCAAGACGGTCAGCTCTCTAAAATATCCACCAGGCTCACATATTATCGCAGAAAAGAAACGTGTACCTGCGATAGCTCCACAGGTGTCACAGAATAATGGTAGTGTTCTCAGGCTTGACCTGCTCGAACGCGAGCAAACAGCCTTCAAGGGCTACCGTCGCAATATTTTTAAACCGATTTTTGTTGATGAGTTCATGGTTATGAAGCAAATGGCGTCTGCCCTTAAGCCGGTTCTGCCCCCTGTACAAACACAGAAAGTTGCACCAGTGCTGCCGACGACTGTTCCAGCAGTTGCCGTGCCGGAAACACCGCAGCGCGAACTGGCCCGGTTCACATTTTTGGGATTTCTCAAAAAGGATAACCGCAAGACAATTTTTCTGGCCAAGGACAAGGATATCATCCTGGTAAAAAAAGGTGATGTCTTTGCGGGGCGCTACGAGGCCTCCTCCTTGACTGATCAGGCCCTGACAATTTTGGTTACCGATACCGGTGAAGAGATTGTAATTCCATTGATCGAGAGCAAACCACTCAGTGCTGCACTGCAACCTAACGGAGTTTCACCCAGACCTGCTCATTGAAGGCTGGGATAAGGGTGATACAGTTGAGGAATACTGATGGAATTCATTCAACGCTTGAACATGCAACAAAGGAGACGCTAAGAATGCGCTACCTGAAACATTTGATCATATCCGGCCTCATACTTGGTCTTTTTAGCGGCTGTTCTTCCAGCCGCCGGGCTTTTTCCAAAGCGGAGAGGTTTGAGGCCGAAGGCAAGTACGAAGATGCCATGTATAGTTACGCCGACGCCTTTAGCAAAGACCCCAGTACGAGCGAATATCGGCTTCGTTTCCTTAAGGCCCGCGATGCAGCTGCTAATATGCGTTATAAGATGGGGAGTGAACTGTATGATCGGGGCGATTACGTTGCTGCTTTGGCGGAGTTCCAGACAGCTTACGGACTAGACCCGACCCAAGGTCGTTTTAAACATCAGGTTGAAGTGACCAACCGACTGAAAGATGCTCAATTGGCTTATCAGGAAGGGATTGATTTTGAGAAAGCCAACAAGCTGAAGGATGCCAACCACAGCTTTATCAAGGCTCTGGATTTGAGTCCTGACAACAAGGAATATCTGGATGCCCTGAATCGTGTTTCAGGCTTGCGCAAGAGCAAGCTTGAAGGATTTGAACTGAACCTCAAGTCGAATAAGCCGATTACCCTCAAATTCAAGGATGCCAAGATCAAGGATGTTTTCAATATCGTCAGTCAGCTCTCCGGAATTAACTTTATCTTCGACGAAGGGGTTAAGGATCAGCAAGTCTCAATCTATCTGGAAAATGCCTCTTTCCAGCAGGCGCTTGATCTCATGGCCAATATGTTTAAGCTGGGGCGTAAAATAGCCAATGAGAGCACTGTGATCATCTATCCCAGGACACCGGATAAGGTTAAGCAGTATGAGGATATGCAGTTGCGTACCTTTCATCTCAACTATATGGATGCCAAAAAAGCGGTCAACCTGATCCGCACCATGATTCAGGTACGCAAGGTATATGTTAATGAGGATTCTAACTCGGTTGTGGTTCGCGATACCAACGATATTGTCGATGTAGTCGAAAAGATTCTGGATGCCAATGACGTTCCTGAGCCCGAGGTTATTCTGGATGTCGAGGTGATCGAGGTCAGCGACACAAATACGCAGCGTCTGGGGTTGCTGTTGAGTAATTACAATGTCCAGTTGGGTGCCTATTCGCCGAGTGGAAGTTTGCTTGCTAATTCCCTGTCGTCAGCGACCACGACTGCAAGCACCACCGGAACTACAACCACCACAACTTCCGCAACGGTTGATAACCTCATCCGAGCCTTTGCCATGAAGGGCTATGGCGGTTTTGTGACGGTTCCCAATGCGACCTACAATTTTGGAAAGACTCTTTCCAAAGGAGAGGTGCTGTCCAATCCCAAGATCAGGGTCAAAAACAAGGAAAAATCCAAGTTCACCGTGGGCACCAGGGTGCCGATTACCACGGGAAATGTCTCGACAAGCGGTACTTTTAACCAAGTCAACGTCCAGTATGTGGATGTGGGGGTCAAGGTCAACGCAGAGCCTACTATCCAGCTCAACAACGAGATCGTCATCAAGCTGAGCCTGGAGGTGAGCCAGCAGGTCGGAGCGCCAAGAGACGTCGGCGGCGGCACAACGGTTATAACTATTGGCACTCGAAATCTAGAAACCGTGCTCAGCCTCAAGGATGGAGAAACCAGCATCATAGGCGGTTTGATCCAGAAGACGACCGGAAACGACAAAACAAAACTGATGTTTTTAAGCGATATTCCGATTATCGGAAATCTCTTTACAGACACTAATTTTAACGATAGCAAAAATGAACTGATACTGGCAATCACCCCCCGGTTGGTCCGTGGTGTGACCGTGCCTCTGGGCAACCTGATGTCCTTCTCCACCGGCAAGGAGGACGATCCTTCCCTTGTCAAGCCCTTGGCGGCATTTGATCAGGAGCCGGTTTTTGATACCGCACCCAAGGGGGAGGAAAAGCCGCAGGCCATACCTCCGGCTCAGCCTGCCCCTGCTGTGCAACGGGTTGTCCCACCGCAGTCATCGCCTGCTACGGCTGGTATGCCTGCGCTTACAACACCTGCGACGCCAGGCGCGACGCCGCCACAAGCTGCTGTTCCTGAGACCGTAATAAAGCCTGCCATTCCTGTAGTTGTTACTCCTCCTCAACGAGGGCTGTTGCAGATCACTGCACCTACATCTATCGCACTTGGCCAGCAGTTCAGTCTGGAGGTTAAGGTTAGCGATGTCAAAGAGCTTGCTTCGGCTCCCCTGGTACTGACCTACGATCCGATCTTTGTTGAATTTGTTTCTGCAGCAGAAGGTAGCTTTCTCAAGAAGGATGGCAAACTTGTGGCTTTTTCCAGTAAGGCTGATGCCGCTAGCGGGACCGTGACAATTACTTTGGCACGTGCAGCTGGAAGCGGAGGGGTGACAGGAGCTGGAACCCTTGTGTCTGCCATGTTCCGAGCGAAAAATCAGGGCCCGGCCAGTTTTGGTTTCCGCAATGTCAGCTTTTCATCGGCAGATGGCAAGCCTTTGACCATTCTTCCCTTTACCATGGCTGTGGATATTCGTTGAACGTGATACCGTTATGCTGAATATGATGACGAAACGTAGCGGACTCTCCTTGGTGGAACTGGTGGTGACGGTCGCCATTCTGACTATTCTGGCCTCGGCTGTGATTCCGTTATCCCAGATGACCGCACGGCGTACACGTGAGATCGAGTTGCGACGCAATCTTCGCACGATTCGCACGGCCATCGACGATTACAAGAAGAAATACGATAAAGCAGTGGATGATAAAAAAATCAATGTCTCCATCAATAAAAACTCGGGTTATCCGGAAACACTTCAGGTGCTTGTGGATGGATATGACTTTGGTGAAGTGACTCCGCCCAAGAGGAGATTTCTTCGCAAAATCCCCTCTGATCCCATGAATCCACAGCAGCCGAAGGAAGATCCCAAGTGGGGTTTGCGTTCCTATAACGACAAGCCCGATTCAACCAGTTGGGGCGGAGAAGATGTGTTTGATGTATACTCACTCAGTGAAGGAACCGCAATTGATGGAACAAAATATATGGATTGGTAAGGTACGCACAAATCCCTTCCAGTTTTCCTTTGGTAAAAGGGGAGGGATTTTTGCCAACCAGCGCGGGTTTACCCTCATTGAGTTGATGATCGTGGTCTCGATCATCGGCATTCTGGCTGCTATAGCTGCGCCCAATTACAACCGTGGCATTATTAAAGCGAAAGAGGCTGTGCTGAGTGAGGATCTTTACAACTTCCGTACCACGATTGACCAGTTTTATGCCGATCAAGGCAAATACCCCGACTCTTTGAGCGAACTGACTGAAAAAGGTTATATGCGAGGCATTCCCAAGGATCCTTTCACAAAGCAAAGCGACACGTGGGTTACTATCGCGCCACCAGCTGAAAGCTCATCTTCTCCAACGTCCCCCATGGGTTCATCTCCTCTGCTTGGTGGTGGGACCACTGTTATGGGGGGTGGAGGTCCGGGCAATGTCTATGACGTCAAAAGCGGCTCTGACCTGGTAGGGACCAACGGTATCCCTTACAACGAGTGGTAACGTTATGATCCAACTGCATAACGTATCGCTGGCCTACCAGAAGGATGCCACAGCCCTGAACAACATCACCTTGCGGATCGAGAAAGGGGAATTCGTTTTCCTTACCGGTCCTTCGGGCGCCGGTAAGACAACCCTTTTACGCCTGCTCTATGGAGCGCTGACGCCAACGCGCGGGCAGGTGCTGATAGACGGACAGAACGTTTCCCGCATGACATCCGCACAAATCCCACAGCTGCGGAGGATGGTTGGCGTTGTCTTCCAGGACTTCAAGCTGCTTCCCACCCGGACGGTTTTCGAGAATGTCGCCATCACCCTGGAGGTGCTCGGCTGGGGCAGGGCTGACATCGGCAAGAAGGTTATGCATATTCTAAAACAGATGGACATGGAATCGAAATTAAACCTCACCCCCCAACGTCTCTCCGGGGGCGAACAACAACGTGTTGCACTGGCCCGGGCCTTGGTGAACGATCCCAAGGTGCTGCTGGCGGACGAGCCGACCGGCAATCTGGACGATGCCAACAAGAATCAGATTCTTAACATTTTCAAGGAAGCCAATATTCGAGGTACTACGGTTGTGGTGGCAACCCACGACAGGCGCCTCATTGACAACAGCCACAAACGTCTGGTCACACTCAGCAAGGGAGATATCGTTGAACAGGTGGAAAAAGAAAACATCTCCAGTTATCCAGTCTAACAAACGCGCGCCCTTAGCTGGCGAAGGTTTTGGTGGACGACTGGGATATTTTGTCAGGCGTGCCCTGATTAATCTTCGCCAAAATATCTTCGTCAATGTTGTGACTATTGGAACCATAACGCTTGCTTTGCTTATTGTGGCGCTGTTCCTGCTGGTATTTGTCAACCTTGAAAATGCTGTGGGAAACTGGAGTGAGCGGGTGCAGGTAACGGTCTATTTTGATCGTGAGCTTGCTCCTCAGGAGCAGGCGGCACTACGCGCAAAAATCATCTCCATACCCGGCGCTAACCGTGTGAATTATGTGTCCCGCGATGAGGCGCTCAGACGCTTTAAAGGGCGTCTTCGTGGCCAGGAAACTCTCCTGGAGGGGGTTCGCCCCGAAGTTTTGCCGACATCCTTTGAGATCGCCTTGAAACGTTCCAGCAGGGATACGCAGGAGGTTGAGGCATTTGTGTCGGTTCTTAAGCGTATTCCCGGCATTAGCGAGGTCCAGTATGGCGAGGAATGGGTCAAGCGTTTCAACACCTTCCTGAATTTTATGCGTCTGCTGGGCGCACTGTTAGGTTCCTTCCTGCTGATTGCCGTTGTATTTATCGTTTCCAACACTATCAAGCTGACCATATACGCACGTCGCGATGAGTTGGAAGTCATGGCGCTGGTTGGGGCCACGCGTTTCTTTATCAAAGCTCCTTTCCTGATAGAGGGAATTATACAAGGTTGTGTCGGATCACTGATTGCCATAGGGCTGCTGTTAGGGTTGTATGAAGTTTTTCTTCAGAACGCCGGCAGCTTTCTGACCTTCAATCCAGCCACCTCCGGACTGTCGTTTCTGCCGCTGGAGTATGTAGGCGGCATCGTTATAACCGGTGTTGCCCTCGGTTTTATTGGAAGCCTGACTTCACTCAAACGATTCGTTAACGTCTGAATGATTAAGTTTACATTGTCCATAGTACTGTTTCTGCTCGTTGCTTCGACGGTCCGGGGCGAAAATCCCAAGGATGAATTGAAAGGGGTCAAACAGGAGATCAAGGCCAAGAAGCAGCTTATCTCCAAGACCCGCAAGGTAGAGGCGGTTGTCTCCACGGAATTGCTGGAGATCAATCGTAATCTTGTGCAGAAGGAAACGGATCTTGGAAAGCTCGACAGGGACCTGCGCGGTGTTGAGTCCAGCCTGGACCGGACCGGACATGAAATTGGACGGGTCACTGATGAGGCCAACCGAAAAAAGCAGGAGATCGAGCGCCGTCTGGCATCCCTCTACAAGGCCGGGGAACTTGGAGCTGTACGGATGTTCTTTTCGGCCGAATCATTTCCACAGATGGCAGAAAATATCCGCTACATGCGATCAATTCTAGGCAATGACAAAAAAATCTTCGCAGAGTATAATGATAAAATTGCTGAGTTGAGTCGGCTCAAGCTGGACTTGGAACGGGACGCAGTTAAGAAGGAGCATATCAAGGATGGCATTGCGCTTAAAAAACGTGAGATAGAACAGGAAAAGACAAAAAAAGCTGCTTACTTGGTCAAGGTGCGTCAGGACCGCAAGAGTTATGAGGCGTCACTCAAGGAACTCCAGGCTAATGCCGCTCGTCTCCAGGCAATGATGAATCGGCTTGAGGCGCTCAGCCGACGCAAGCTTTCATCTAGACACGAAAAACCGGGCAGCAGGCTTAAGCCGCTGCCGGAATTGCCGCCGGTGCCTGATCGTGGATTTGCCTCGCAGAAGGGGCGCATGTCTTTGCCGGTGCGGGGTGAGGTTGTAGAAACGTACGGCAAACACAAACATCCTGAGTTCAACTCATATACCTTCAGCAAGGGGTTATCCATCTCAGCGGGTTCCGGTTCGGATATTAGGTCAATTTACGAGGGCAGTGTTATATTTGCCGATTATTTCAAAGGATTTGGTAATATGGTTATCGTTGATCATGGCGGTGGCTACTTTAGCCTTTATGCCCATGCCGCCAAAATCCTGAAAAAGGTGGGGGCCGAGGTGGCGCGTAATGAAGCGGTAGCCACGGTTGGTGATATGGACTCCGTCAGGGGGCCGATGCTGTACTTTGAAATCAGGCATCAAGGGAAGCCGGTGGACCCGGCGGGCTGGGTGCGCTAGCGTTTAGCCGTTTTTAAACAAATAAAAAGCAATCATATAAACCGGAGGAAGAAGATGTTTTCAACAGGCAATAAAAAAAAGCGGGTAGTGCTGGGATTCACACTTGTTGTGGCCGCGCTGGTGGTTTTCATCAGCATTAGTTCACAGCGGCGATGTTCGGCAGAAGGGAAGGGTAGTGATTATGAGTCCATCGAGCTCTTTACCGATGTCATGGCGATTGTCAAGAAGAGCTATGTGGAGGAGGTCGATACCAAGAAACTGATCTATGGTGCTATTAATGGCATGCTGGCGTCACTTGACCCGCACAGTTCTTTTATGCCCCCTGAAACCTACAAGGAAATGAAAATCGATACCAAGGGCGCCTTCGGTGGTTTGGGGATCGAAATTACTATCAAGGACGGCATCCTTACCGTTATTTCACCAATTGAAGACACCCCAGCATTCAAGGCCGGCATCAAGTCCGGAGATCAGATTCTCAAAATCGATGACAAATTCACCAAAGACCTCAATATCAACGATGCGGTCAAGCGCATGCGCGGTCAAAAGGGGACCACGGTTGTTTTGACAATCATGCGGGACGGCCTGGACAAGCCCAAAGACTATTCCCTGGTTCGTGATATTATCCAGATCAAAAGTGTTCGCTCGAGAATGTTGGACAATGGCTATGGCTATGTGCGCGTGGCCCAGTTCCAGGAGAAGACCGATGAGGATCTGAACAAGGCCCTCAAAGCGCTTCATGATGAAAACAAGAGCACGCTTTCCGGATTGGTCCTCGACCTGCGCAACGACCCAGGCGGGTTATTGGATCAAGCGGTCAGGGTGGCTGATCATTTCATTGAAGAAGGTTTGATCGTCTATACCGAGGGGCGTGAAAAAGATTCCAAAATGCAATTTTCGGCAAAGAAGGGCGGCAAAGAGCCCAACTACCCAATTGTAGTTTTGATTAACAGCGGCAGTGCCAGCGCTTCGGAGATCGTTGCCGGTGCACTCCAGGATCACAAACGTGCGATTGTCATGGGCACCCAAAGCTTTGGCAAGGGTTCGGTACAGACCATCATCCCGCTTTCGGATGATTCCGGCCTGCGTTTGACAACGGCCCGTTACTTCACTCCCAAAGGGCGTTCGA
>MHXL01000186.1:1147-1595 GCA_001824455.1 Desulfuromonadaceae bacterium GWB2_53_15 | reverse complement strand
GAAAAGGACCTTGAAAATCATTTTGAGGGTGAAGACAAGAATGCTCCCAAGGATGTCAAGAAAGAGGATAAGAAGGAAGATAAGAAAGAGGAAAAGAAAGACAAACCCGCTTCAACCAAACTTGAGGATAATCTGAAAAACGACTATCAGGTTATGCGAGCGCTGGACCTGCTCAAAGGGTGGGAGATCCTCAAAAAAATGGGGGACAGCAAATAGTATTGTTCGTATGCTGCTGGAGGTGGAATCTCATGGAGTTTATACGCAGTATCTGCATGGCCATATTATTCGTTGTGCTGGGATGGGGCGCGAATGCATACGCTGTATCCAGCGTCACGATATCTCCTGCGGCAGTCGAAGGTGTTTATGTCGTTTCTGTTGCCGATGTCGTTGATGCAGCTGGAATTGATTTTTCTGTATATTACGATGCTTCAACCCTGATTAACCCGAA
>MHXL01000186.1:0-1118 GCA_001824455.1 Desulfuromonadaceae bacterium GWB2_53_15 | reverse complement strand
CGATGATGGAGGCCAATACCTCAACAGCGGGGCTTGTTCGGGTGGTATTCATAACGGGCGACGCTTTCAAAGGCACAGCTGGGCAGTTGGCAACTATCACCTTTACCAAGGTTGGCAAGCTTGCCGGCCGTTTAACGGACTTTAAATCGTCGGTTTACTCTACTTCCAGTGCGCAGGTAGCTGCCCAACCGATTATTAGTACTCACCCGTTGTCTACCGACCAGGCGACTGCAGATCAGGCAGCAGTGGATGCAAAGGCAGCAGCGGATGCAAAGGCTGCGGCGGATGCAAAGGCACGGACAACTGGTAGTGATATGTCCAACATATCTGATGCGGCATCGAAGCAGCAACAACAACAGCAACAGCAACAACAGCAACAACAATCTGGATCGTATATGGGGAGTGTTACTTTTTCGGGAGATTCGCAGGTGCAGCAGGGCATTCGGAGAGAGGAACCAGTACGTGATGAATCTCGCCGGGTAGAGAGTAAAGACGAGCCCTCGCAGGAAATAGCCACGTCCACAGCAGTATCATCGCCTTCCGTACAGCCTGATAACGTCAAAAGCCAAAAAGCAAAGGGCGCCAAAGAGGCACTTGCCTTGCTTGCGACCGTTGAAATGCCGGTGCAGCGCTTTCGGACATTCAAGGGGGCGCGGACCGTAAAGGGATTTATGCCCTTATTCGATACCGAAGCTGTTCGCAAGGCGGGAGTCGTCCAAACACCGGAAATTGCAGTTTCAGATGGTAAGAAAAAGGTTTCCGTAAAGATAGAGTTGGCAGCATCCGGGTTGGTCCCTAATTTTTCGCTTAGAGGCGCCAATCTGAAGACTATCAGGACAATTACGGATAAGGTCTGGGAATTGGATGCATTGCCTAAGAAGGATAAATTCGATGTGCGTTTTTCTGTACTGGTGGGCAGTGAGCATGCGGATATTCCGCTTACGGTGATACCGACTCTGGCTGCCTCGGTTAATAAGGAGACACTTGGGCTTTCAGAGGCAGGGGTTAATGCGCTGCTTGCCAAAGGAGAAACAAAAGGAAAACTGGTTTATGACCTGAATGCTGATGGACGCCAAGACTTTATTGATGACTATATCCTTGTTGCGCATTACCTGCTG
>MHXL01000185.1:10838-10980 GCA_001824455.1 Desulfuromonadaceae bacterium GWB2_53_15 | reverse complement strand
AATCCAATTGCCATGGACAGGGCCGGCATGCAGCTCAAAATTCGCATTAATTCTTACATTGGCACTTGCGTAGAGTGACATGATTTTATTACTCATCTAAATTCACTGCCTGCATGGTACACAAAACTTCATATAACTCAGT
>MHXL01000185.1:10514-10753 GCA_001824455.1 Desulfuromonadaceae bacterium GWB2_53_15 | reverse complement strand
GCCTTGTCCCTTGGACAGCCGGTAGCAATATAGGCATTGATTTCCTGGGCCGCGAGCGTCTTGAAAAGCACCTCGGTCACTACGCTCCGACTGACACAGACATCTGTGTCCCGGTCAAAAACGGTAAAACCGGTGATGACTTCGTGGGTTCGCCCAGACAACTCTGACAGCATCTCATAGGCTTCGTTATCGTCCGCCGGTTTGCCCATGATCCTGCCATCCAGCACCACCACGGTATC
>MHXL01000185.1:7492-10488 GCA_001824455.1 Desulfuromonadaceae bacterium GWB2_53_15 | reverse complement strand
TTTTTCCTGCAACAACCTGGGACTTTTCACGGGAAAGACGCATGACGTGCTCGGCCGGTTGCTCTCCGGGCAACACATCCTCACAGATGTCAGCCGGCAGCACATCAAAGACAATGCCCGCCAGCGCCATCAACTCAGAGCGACGCGGAGAAGCAGACGCGAGAACTATTTCCTCTTGATTCGCCATGCTATTATTCACCCGGCGGGCCATCACTGGGTGGCTTCTGCTTATTGCGTTCATTACGCTCAAGCTCCGCCTTCTGGTCTGCCTCCATGTCCTGCCAATGCTTTTGCCAGTCCTTCTTGCGTACCTTCATCAATATGAACACGCCGGGGATAATGACAAGTCCGAAGAAGATGTTCACCTCCACACCTTTGACAATGCCATAGACAAGCGAGACAACCCCCATCAGCAGCAGCATCATCTCCATAGACAGGATACGCCCGATGAGTGAAACTTCCTGGCGTGTTTTGTTTTCATTATGCGGCATGATGGTTTTCCTTCCAGGGGAACATTTTTCCAGGATTGAGGACATTGTTCGGATCAAGAGCGCCCTTAACGGCTTTCATGGTTGCAATCTGAACCGGGGAAAGCTCCAGCTCGATGAAGGGCGCCTTGGAGATGCCCACACCATGCTCGCCGGACATGGTGCCACCCAAATCCAGTGCAGCCTGAAACACCTCGCGGATGGCCTCATGGGCCTTTTCCTCCATCCCCGCAACAGCCTTGTCGATCATTATGTTTACATGGATGTTGCCGTCGCCGGCATGGCCGAAATTGACGATCGGGATGTCATAACGCTGCTGGATCTTCTCTATGCTGCGAATGACGTCGGGCACCTTGCTGCGCGGCACGACAATGTCCTCGTTATATTTGTCCGGGTTCACGTCACGCAGTGACGGTGAGACCAGACGACGCACTTTCCAGAGTTGCTCCGACTCGGCGGCATCCTGGGCGGCACGGAACTGGACCAGCCCGAGCGGAGTGATGATGTCGCGGATCTGTTGGGCCTGCTTCTCGATCAGGTCGCGATCGCCGTCCACCTCGATCAGCAGCACGGCGCGCCCCTCCGGCGGTATGCCCAAGCTGAAACGGCGCTCCACGCACTGCAGGGTGGCATGATCCATGAATTCGAGCGTGGTGGGGATTATCTTGGCGCCGATAATGGCTGATACCGCCTTGGCTGCGCCATCGATGGAATCGAAGATGGTCAGCATGGTTTTCTTGGCATCGGGATAGGGGAGCAGCTTGAAGATGATTTTGGTAATGATGCCCAAGGTCCCTTCGCTCCCGCACAGCAGTTTGGTCAGGTCGTAACCGACCACCCCTTTGTAGGTTTCACCCCCGGTACGGATGATGTCGCCGGTGGGCAGCACCACCTCCAGCCCCATGACAAAGTCCTTGGTGCAACCGTACTTGACGGCACGCGGTCCACCCGCGTTTTCTGCAACGTTGCCCCCCAGGGTGGAGAATTTAAGCGAGGCCGGGTCGGGTGGATAGAAGAGCCCCAACTTTTCGACCGCCTGCTGGAACTGCTCCGTGACAAGCCCCGGCTCTACTTCGGCGATCAGGTTTTCAGTGTCGATGCGCAGGATGCGATTCATACGGGTAGTGACCAGCACGATACCACCTGCCTTGGGCAACGCGCCTCCCGAGAAACCGCTTCCGGCGCCGCGGGGAAAAACCGGAAAAAGCTCCTGATTGGCCAACCTGAGGACTGCGGCAACCTCATCGGCATTAGCAGGGTGAACAACCGCGTCCGGCAGGAATTCCATCTGGGTGGCATCATAGGAATAGCAGAGCAATTCCTGTCGATCTGTCGCTACATTCTCAGCACCCACAATCAACTTGAGCGCATTGATAATGTGTGTATCCAGCATTAATATTCCTTTTCTTCAAGTAATTCTTAGGGATTGTTTACGATACACGATTTCCCACAAACATAGCAAGGTTGAATTTCTAATTAATACAGTTGAAAACCAACCATTCCTGACGTAGAATATACGATGCTAAAAGGAGGATTTTAATTGACCAATCTATTGCTGATAACTGATATACCACGTCTCAGGAAGATTTTCTCCCGTTTTTCGGATGAAAAGGATATCCGGCTGCGGATTGTCAACAATCTTGAAAAGGGTGGCGAAGAGATCGTGGCCGATAAACCCGCCATGGTCTTCGTCCAGACACATTTGTCAGGGCTTTCCGCAGACATCCTGTTGATGCATCTCAAAAAACAGTTGGGAAGAAAACGTTCCCGCTTTGTGTTGCTCAGTCCGCCCGACCAGGTCAGTGTTGAGACGCAAAAACTCTACCAGGGTCAACTCGATACGTCTCTGGACGATAATGCCTTATTCGATGCCATCCGCGATATAATTGCCGGCCTTGGCCCCAAGGGGAAGACGCCGGCTGCTGCCACGGAAGAAACATCAACATCCCCCTCCCAACAAGCTGTTGGCACTGTGGACACTCAAATGCCGCACCAGACTGCGCAAGCCTCCCCCGAGCTACTATCCGGCACGCCTGCGCAACCAGAGTCCGCCTACCACCTCACAACTGACGTTGTCGAGCCTTCCTTGGAAGAACAGGGGGTAACCTATGCCCCCCGCTCACGGGTTTCAGTATATTCCGAATTTACCAGTTCCTTTGACAGCGCCGTCAGTAGCATCCAGCCAGCCGAAGCGCCCGACAGCTACACCAAAGAGCATTCTGACAGCTGGGACCATGAGGACATCGAAACCGTTGAACCAGTTCAACGCCGCTCGAACCGGACCACATTCATCCTCTGGCTTGCGCCCATATTGATCGCTGTCGTTGTTGTCACCCTGCTCCAGCATAGCAAATCAAAAAATAAGCCCGCGGACATTACATCACAAACACCGGCCATTCAGCCCCAGGCACCAGTCAAATCATCAGCCGCACCGGCACCTGCACAACCGGCTCCTGCAGCGACTACACCCACTGGCTCGAAACCAGGCATCCAGGCACCGGCAGCAGG
>MHXL01000185.1:1369-7369 GCA_001824455.1 Desulfuromonadaceae bacterium GWB2_53_15 | reverse complement strand
CCGCTCAGGATTTGACAAGGAGTACAGCGCAGCCAATCCCGGATGGGAACGGTACAAGGGAAACGTTACCGAATTCAAGGTTTATCGAGAAAATGATTTAATCAAGGCGATACAGGTCATCGACCGCGGCGGCCAAGGTGTTCCCGAATCATTCATGAAGGCCGTATTGAGGCAAATCAGCAAAAAACCTGTCCTGATCATAGAAGCGTCAGAGAAAAAAGATGGTTACGAAATCCAGCGAGGACAGGTCGCGGAGAATCTCAAAGTAGTATACTACCGAGATGAAAAGGGCGGCAGGTTGCGAGCCTTCGTGACGACCTGGAAGTGATCTAACGAATTCCTGATTTGAATACATCAACGCTAAACACAAAGGGCGCTATTCAGGCGCCCTTTGTGTTTAGCATATAAATAGCGGCTCAAACTACTGGCTGGACAGCTTCAGATAGCACTCAGCCTTATAGAGACTGGCATCAGCGGCCAAAGGCGATGTGGGGTTGTCGGACAGGAAACGTTCAAACAGATCCAGCGCTGTGCGGCAATCATCCTGTCGATAAGACCGGAGCGCCCGCTCAAAAAGCTTTTGTCCGGAGACCGCCTCAACAGCTGCGGCCGGACGTTGTTTTTCCTTTACAGTCACAATTACTTGAGGTGCCTCTGCCACAGGTGTCGGCTTCCTCACTACAGCAGTTGCCGGCGGCCTTACTTCCCGTTTCTTGTGCTTGGCGGCATCGATTCGCTTAAGCTCGCTGAGAGAGATCTCTGTCAGAGGTTCTGCCGGTATTTTGCCAGTTACGGTTTTTTTCGCAGCAGGCACGGGCGCAACGGCCTGCACTTTGCCAACCGCAGCCACCGGGTGGGCTGTTTTCTTTTTCTTGAGTACCGGGGCGGCACTCACCTTCTCATCCACATGCTCCTTGGAAACGGGAACCCTGAGGGTCCTACCGGCATAGATCAAGTTGGGATCCTTGATATCGTTAAAGAGCAGAATTTGTGAAAAGTATGAGCCATGGCCACTGAATTTTCTGGAAAGCCCGGAGAGCGTGTCCCCCCTTTGCACCGACACCTCACGGACCAGCACACCATCTTTTGCCTGGACTTTGTCCTCCGGGCTGGCTGCTTTTGGTGAGTACAGGAAATACTGCTGACTCCAGGCTGCCGGTGCAAGGGCAAACAGTAGTAGTGCCACTGCAGTTCCGCATAAGCGTCGTGTCATGTCAGTACCTATTCCCCAATTGGTCTTCATATTTCAGAATATTCTTGACCTGGATGTTCGTTCCTACGCCGGTTCCCGACTTGACTCTGAACGAGACCTTGATGGTACGTTTCTCGCCTGCGCCAAGTTCATTGAATTTCCAGAGGATGTTACCATTGCTGACCGAGCTGTTAACCGGATCGGTAGCAACTAATTCAAGCTGCTCAGGCCAGGCACTTTGCAACTCAACCACCCGGGCCAGATTAGATCCATGGTTGGTAATAGTCAGATCGAACGAGGCTACTTCACCCGGACGGAGACGCCCATCGCGACCAGCCATAGCCATCTGGAGCACCGGCCTGGAATATATCAGGCGAGCCGACCCTTCTGCCGCCCGGGCAGCATCACCCTCGGGACTGAAGGCGACCTGGAGACTTCCTTCAGCGCCATCAGCGGCATTCGCTGTGGTCTTAACCTCCATGACAATGCTGACCTCTTCTTTAGGTGCAAGGGGTCCAAGTTCACTGATGACCGGGTCGGAGGCCTGCTTGATGCCGTCCCGATTAAGGTCATTAAAGACAATCGCCTCTTGGGCGCCTTTAACCGTAGAAACAATCCTGAACTTTTCACGCACGTTGCCGGTATTGGTCACAACAAACGGCACCGTGATGATCTGTCCAGGGATGACCACCAATCGATCCGAACTTGAGCGCACAGCAATACCGTGTTGCGGCTGTACACTGGAAGGATTGGATATGAAAACCGCGGTGGTCTTCAACGGATTGCTGATCAGTTCCGCACGGCAGAGCAACTCCTGACCGGCCAGAGAATCATCCTTGAGCTGGAAGGTTACCGTAAACTCCTTGCTCTCGCCGGAATTGACCTGCAGGCCATCATAAACCAGCACCGCCTTCATCTCCTGCTTGAAGCCGGCTGCGGCATAGTCGACCGGCTCCAGCTGGGGCGGGAAATTCAGGCGCAAAGTCACATTCTGGGCAACCGTTGAACCAACGTTCAGCACGGCAACACGGTAAACCATCTTCTCGCCTGGAAGCGGCTGGGTTTTATCGGTTTTCAGCACAGCACGCAGCAACGGCGCCGCGGCAACCATATACACCTCGCGCGACTGACTGGCCTCGCTCATAAAACGTGAGGCGATCTTGATCGGATGGGTGATGCGCAAACCATCTATGCTGGAGGCAGGGATCGTCATGGTCACAATACCCCTGAAGGTATCACCGGGTGCCAAGACGGGCGTTTGATTGATATTCTGGTCTGGTGTGTCGGCCGAGGCAAAATTGGCGCTGAATTCGGGCGGAAAACCTGATTCGAAGTAGAAAGAATCACTGCCGTTGCCGCGGTTGACAACCTCAAACGGCACGTTGATGCGACTGGCAACATCGTAGGACTGTGATCGTGGTAATAGATTGAATTCAAATCCGGCGTATTGCGCAACTTCCAGTTTCAACACCTGAGCATTTTCCGGCTGAGCTGCCTTCTGCTCAACAGCTGCCAGTTGCGTCGGCAAGGCCACGGCGACACCCAATTCCTGAAGCTTGGCAGCAGCAACTGCAGCAGCATTGGTACCCGGATATTTTTCTATGACTGACTTGTATTGAGCAATTGCCTTCTCACGCAGCACCATCCTTTCTGCGCGAATTTTTTCCTCGGCATCCCGTTGCTTGGCCAACACCAGTTGTTCAGCCTGCGCTGCAGCCACGCGCTCCAGCTCTTGCTGTTTCGCGGCGGCCAAGCGCGCACCCTCAGCTTTTTGCGCTGCCTGCTCGGCTGCCAGACGTGTCTGCTCCTGCTTGGCTGAGGCTGCACGTGCGGCCTCAGCCGCAGCAACGGCGATCCGCTCCTCTTCAGCCTTCAGGACGGCTATCCGCTCCAGCTCTGCCTTTTCAGCCAGCTTGCGCTCCTCTTCAGACTTGAGGGCAGCTAGTCGTTCCTGCTCGGCATTTGCTGTGGCGAGGCGCTCTTTTGCGGCCAATTCGGCTGCCTGGCGTTCTTCCTCCGCTTTGACTGCTGCCAATCTTTGCTGCTCGGCAGCCAGCGCGGCTAAACGCTCGCGCTCAGCCTTCTCAGTCGCTAGCTTATCCTGTTCGGCTTTTTCAGCAGACCTGCGTTCTTCTTCGGATTGCAGTGCCGCTATTCGTAGCTGTTCAGCCTTCTCCCGTTCCAGACGCTGCTGTTCAGCAAGCTCGACCGCCTTGCGTTCTTCTGCGGCCTTGGTGGCTGCCAGACGTTGTTGTTCAGCCTTTTCTGCCGCTAGCTTATCCTGAGCCAGACGCTCCTGTTCAGCCTTCTCGGCAATAATCCGCTGTTGCTCTCTCTGGGCTGCAGCCATAAGGGTTGCTTCTGCCGCTGCCTTGCGCTCTTCTTCAGCCTTCAAGGCTGCCAGACGAGCCTGTTCCGCCTTCTCTGATGCAATTCGCTCCTGTTCAGCCTTTGCCTTTGCAAGCCGTTGTTGCTCGGCTTGCTTTTGCGCCAAGCGGTCTTTCTCGGCCTTTTCCTGTGCCAGGCGCTCCTTCTCGAGCTTTGCTTTCTGGACAGCGGCCTGTTTTTCGGCAGACTTTGCTATTGGAGCCCCTGCCGGCAGCTTTTCTCCCCGCTCATAACGAGCCACCAAATTAAGGAGATCCTCCTCCACGGTGCCTTTGAGAGGGTTATCCGGATATTCCTTTGAGAACTGAGACATGAAGCGAGCCGCTTCCTGTTGGTTGCCACCCTTGAAATACGAACGGGAAAGCCAGAAAAGTGCCATGTCGCGCAGAGGAGTGTCGGGATACTTTTGCAGTACCTCGTTCATCTTCTCGATGGCGGTAGCGTAATCTTTCTGCTGGTAGGCATTGAAACCGGAAATGAATACCTGGGAGTCTTCTGTTTCCTGGCAGAATCCAGGAGGAACGAGGAGCGATGAAATTATGACCAGGACGACGAGAAACCGGATCAGGATATTACGGCATAATTTCAATGATATCACGATAGTGGACCTCTTCTTGGCCGGCACGTAAAAAACGGCGCACGGAGAGCGGAGATATGTCAGGTAAAATGCATCCTAAATAGCACCTCTGCAGGCCATTGTCAACGAAAGAAAAGGTTTTTAAAGGTGTTAGGCGGCACTCTTTGTGGATGTCGCCTAACACTATTTCTCATTTAGCGAATATGATCCTCGGGATAAGCGCCGATTTTGTGTATTGCCAAGTCAGCCCCGGCAAATTCATCTTCCTCACCCAACCGGATGCCAATTGTCTTGCTCAGCAGACCATAGACGATAAAACCGCTGGCCAGCGCAAACACTATTGCTGAAACACTGCCGGCCAACTGGGAGATGAAACTGACGCCACCCATACCGCCTAGCGCCTTCTGGCCGAAGATACCGGCGGCGATGCCGCCCCACGATCCGATCACACCATGCAGAGGCCAAACGCCAAGCACATCGTCAATTTGGAGCTTTTCCTGCTCAAAATGAAAGCCGTAGACAAAGATTATCGATGCGATACAACCGACTACGAAAGCTGCCAAAGGATGCATGATGTCGCTGCCGGCGCAGACTGCAATCAGCCCGGCCAAGGCTCCGTTATGAACGAAACCGGGGTCGTTCCTGCCGGCCACCAGTGCCGCCAACACGCCGCCCACCATGGCCATCAGCGAATTGACCGCCACCAGACCGGAGATCTTCTCCAGATTGCCGGCACTCATCACGTTGAAGCCGAACCAGCCTACGGCCAAAATCCATGAACCCAGTGCCAGAAAGGGAATGTTGCTGACCGGGATCGGGTGGGATTTGCCGCGGATATAGCGCCCCATGCGCGGACCAAGGATGATTACGGCCGGCAGGGCAATCCAGCCACCGATGGAGTGAACCACCACAGATCCGGCATAATCGTGGAACTCGGCCCCACCTATTGATTTAAAGAGACCCTGAAGCAGTGAGGCATTCTTGCCCCAGATCAGCGATTCGAACAATGGATATGAAATTCCGACGAAGATCGCCCCGGCAATGACCTGCGGCCAGAATTTGGCCCGTTCGGCAATGCCGCCGGAGATGATGGCCGGGATACAGGCCGCAAAACAGAGCAGGAAGAAGTAATGCACCAGATCGTAGCCTTGGGTCTTGCCAAGCAGCTCTTCAGCGGGCTTCAGGAAGGATATGCCATAGGCGATGGGAAAACCGATCACAAAATAGACAATTGTCGAAATGGACCAGTCGGTGAGAATCTTGACAAATGCATTGACTTGGTTTTTTTTGCGTACCGTACCTACCTCAAGAAAGGCAAAACCGGCATGCATTGCGAACACCAGTACTGCACCCAACATCAAAAAAAGAACATCCGCACTACTCTTCAGGCCTGTCACCGTTGACATGGTCTCCATACTCGCTACCCCCGTTGGTATCTGTGAGTGCACCCGACATTGGGCGACGGCAACTGCCACGCAAGAATGCTGCCAACGCGATACAAGTGATAAGCACTTGATATTACATATTTGCTCGTCATACCTGCTTTTGTTGACTGCCTTGCATTTGGGCGTCATGCCACATATTTAGGCAGCAACGATACTCACGCCAGGCTTTTCATTCCGTTCGCAAACAGCTAGAATGCAAGCCATGAGTCTTGAGGATAAAATACGGCAGCTGCCGAACTCGCCCGGCGTATACCTGATGCTTGACGCCACAGGAGAGATCATCTACGTCGGCAAGGCGCGCAGCCTTCGTCAGCGGGTGCGCTCGTACTTCGGCGCATCCACCGATTCCCGTTATCACGTGAAGTTTCTGGTTGCCAGGGTTGCCGATATCAAGGTCA
>MHXL01000185.1:0-1211 GCA_001824455.1 Desulfuromonadaceae bacterium GWB2_53_15 | reverse complement strand
CCAGCTGCAACGCATGTTCCCACTGCGCCACTATCCCCTGGCGCGCTGCAAGGCCCGCAAACGCCCCTGCCTCTACCATCAGATCGGCCAGTGCAGCGCCCCCTGCTGTGGCCTGATCTCCGCTGAAGACTACGCCACGCTGGTGGATGGGGCCATGCTGTTCCTGGAAGGGAAGAACCGTCAGTTGGTGGCGGAATTCAAGCGCCGCATGCTGGAGGCCTCGGATGAATTACGTTTCGAGGAGGCAGCCCGCTGGCGTAACCTGCTGCGCTCCATCGAAGTCACCGTGGAAAAGCAAAAGGTGGTCATGCAGGGCGGCGACAGCGATGCAATCGGATTCCATCGCGATGGTACCCGTCTGGAACTGGCGCTGCTGTTCATCCGCGGCGGGGTGCTTACGGGAAGCCGACTTTTCAATCTGAACTGGGAACTGGACGACGCCGAAGGGATCGCCGCATTTCTGCGCCAGTACTACAGCGAGGGGGCCTACATCCCGGAGCAGATCCTGCTGCCGCTGGAGATTGAGGAGGGGGCGGCATTGGCCGATCTGCTGGGTGAGGTAAAGGGAAAGCGAGTTGCAATTACCCGTCCGCTGCGGGGTATCAAGCACGATCTGGTGGAACTGGCCGGCAAGAATGCAGCGGCAGCTCTGCGAGAACGGGACGACAAGCAAGCCTCGTCAGAGGCCGTGCTGGAAGTATTGCAACAGCGTCTGCACCTGTTGCGACTGCCGCGAAGGATCGAATGTTACGACATCTCCACCATCCAGGGGCGTTTCTCCGTGGGAAGCGGTGTCGCCTTCACGGACGGACGCCCGGACAAGGCGCGTTACCGCCGCTACCGAATCCGCGAAGTGGTTGGTCAGGATGACTTCGCCATGCTGGCTGAAGTATTTTCACGTCGTTTCAGTAGTGAAAGGGTGGTTCAGGACGGCCTGCCAGACCTGGTGGTGGTGGATGGCGGTATTGGGCAGCTGAATGCCGCCGCCGAGATCATCAGCGAACTGGCACTGATGGGGCGCTTCGACCTGGTTTCCCTGGCCAAGAGCCGTGTGGTTAGCAGCATGGCGGACGACACGATCCAAAAGAGCAATGAACGGGTCTTTCTGCCGGGACGACGCAATCCGGTGGTGCTGAAGCAAAACTCGGCAGCACTCCTGCTCCTGGCCGCCATCCGTAATGAGGCCCATCGCTTCGCCATTGAGTACCACC
>MHXL01000184.1 GCA_001824455.1 Desulfuromonadaceae bacterium GWB2_53_15 | reverse complement strand
AGATCTGCTGAATGCAAATATCTAAAGGGCGTCCCCTATTGCTACCTCAAATATCTAAAGGGCGTCCCCTATTGCTACCCTAAAGGGCGTCCCCTATTGCTACTCTATTGCTACTCGAGTTGAATTAAGTAAGTTGTCCCGGTTCTGGAAATAGCTGACTATCTTCCTGACAATTTATTCCAGCCCCTGACCATTTTCCGACCACATACCAAATTTAAGAAGGAAGCTGAAATGAAACTGATTATAATGATGTTTCTCGTACTACTCACGGGATGTTTTTTTAGTTATCCGTCGACAGAAATTCAAGAACAGCTAGCAACGAATGCTGCTATTGATTTAATTACCAAACATCTTGAAGATGAATATGCTAATATTTATACATATTTAGGACCAATAAAGGTCAATTCAATTAAACTATCAGACGTCGATATTAAAATAACAAAGGAAAAATCCGTAAAAATTCTAATAGACAATGAAGAAACTAAAGCCTGGCCCATAATAGCTGACCTAGATATAGTTGCATTTGCTGATTATACTGAAAATAAATTGTGAGTCCGTTAGGCATGAAATATATCTTGCACGAGCCCTTTGAAAGCGGTAAGTTATGCGCACATAGAATGCGTATAAGGAGTGCATTATGCAACTTAATTTCTTTAACCCGAATGCACAAAAAAAACCAACCAATTTGAGTATTAACAGCGATCTACTCCAACAAGCCAAAGAACATCATGTTAATTTGTCACAGACATTAGAGCTGCGCCTCGCGGAAATATTACGGGACCAGAAACGGCGAGAATGGCAAGATGAAAATCGAGAGGCTATTGAAGAATATAATAGACGCATTGAAGCTCGGGGAGTTTTCAGTGACGGCTTGAGGCAATTCTGATGGCCCAGTTCGATGTGTTTATAAACCCAAATCCTGTAACAAAACGAGCAATCCCCTATTTGCTGGACATACAGACCGACCTGTTGAACAACCTGACAACACGCGTAGTTATTCCTCTCTATACAGTTGCTGCTATGGGCAAAGCTGCCAAATTTCTGAACCTCCAATTTTCCGTAAAAAGGACCACGGTCATAATGTCAACGGCTGAAATGGCCGGAGTTGCGGTAAATAGCCTTGGGGTTAAAGTATGTTCCCTCAGGGAGCATCGTAATGAAATCATAGCTGCCATTGATTTCCTTGTCACCGGCTTTTGATACGTTTGCCAGCCATCGCGCCTGAAAAACCCGGCGCAGCCCCATTATACAAAAAGGACAAAGATATGGTTGAAACCGGTTATACGCTAAACCCGATCGGGGTGGTCCGCTCCTCATTGACCGACCGCGAGGAAGCTCCCCGCCAGGGATATGAAGGTGCGCCCGCAGGAGCAATAAGGGGACATGTGATTATTGAGGTGTAAATGTGCCAAGAATAGCAAGCGCATTAGCTGACAACGCATTTTACCATCTTATCAATCGCGGTAACGGCAAACAGCAGGTTTTTCATAAAGACGGTGATTACCGCGCATTCATCGATCTTATGCAGGTGTGGGTGGTGTAATAGCTATCATCACCGGAGTTGGAGGATTGTTACTTCACTTCTAGATGATGTGAAGAACCAGGGACGATCCAACGGCAGGGTCAACCCTTGAAAAGGTAAAAATTACAACTCCCTGTGAAGGCGAATTTCCGTAAAGCGATAGACCGCCATGGCCGAAAAGATGCACACCAGCCGCACGGCATTGGACAGACTCCTTGATCCTGCCAATGTTTCCGTTACCCTCCAAACCGCTCGAAAGAGCGGCCCTTGCCCTTGGCAACACTCTGAAAGTTGAACTGGCATAACTGTTCGGTGGCAAACGATCGCAATGAGACGCGCCGCCGCTGTGCCTCACCACCGTATGCGTCCGCCTGGGCGCGTGTCGCGTAAGCGACGTATGATCAACTGTGGTGGATGATCATTGACTTGGAGGTGCAAATCCTCTACGGACCCTGATGTTCAGCAGTCGGCCAAAATATCGGCCAGTAATATTAAAATAATTAAAAAATAGTTTATTTTTCTGGCAAAATACGATACAAATACATCGGCCAAAACATCGGCCAATAATTTGGTTAATTTATTTGATTGTAATAGCAATAGCTTGTTTTAAATTATATTTTATTTTATTATGTCGTTATTTAAACCGGCCAAGATTCCAATAAAACTAATGATTCATGTGTAAAACTGGCGCACAATTAATTTAAATTACGATACTAAATATCGGCCAAAATGCTGGCCTATATCTGGGGAATCAACATGGAAGATGGTTTATATACAAGAATTTCGGAAATGGAACCAATGATGCCTACTAATTCTGCGGGAGAACTCGATGATTTGGCGATTGAAGTGATTCGTAAATCTGCCGGCATCAGTGCTGCCGTTCATCCGGTTACCCGTAGAGGAATCGTTGAATTAGTGAGAAAAATGAACAGCTACTATTCCAATTTGATCGAAGGGCACAACACCCATCCTGTAGACATTGATCGCGCTATGCGAGAAGACTTTTCCAAAGACCCTGCAAAAAGAGCAAAGCAATTGGAAAGTAAAGCACATATAGAAGTGCAGAAAAGCATCGAGGCCCACATCCAGGATAATCCGGGAACAGTCATTACAAGCAAGAATTTTTTGTGCTGGATACATAAGGAATTTTATGAGCGGATGCCGGAGGAATATCTTATCGTACAACGTACCAATGGAAAAACTGAAAAAGTGATCCCTGGTAAAACAAGAGAATTAGAGGTTGAGGTTGGAAGGCATTTGCCACCTAAATCAGAATATATATGTGGTTTTATGAAAAGATTTGAGGAAGTCTACGACCCTCAAAACCTGAAAGGTTTGAGTCAGGTTATCGCGGCTGCGGCATCTCATCACCGTCTTGCATGGATTCATCCTTTTGTGGATGGAAATGGGCGAGTTACACGTCTTATGACTCATGCCTACCTGAAAAAAGCAAAAATAGATGGTCACGGATTGTGGACGGTTTCCCGAGGTTTCGCAAGAAACCGAGAAGAGTATCTTGCTTCCTTGGCAGGGGCAGACCAACCTCGTAGAGGAGATATGGATGGCCGGGGAAATCTGACACAAGCGGGGTTGTTTGAATTTTGTAGATTTTTTCTTAAAACTGCCGTTGACCAAATTGACTTCATGGCAGGTCTTTTAGATTTGGATGGAATGCAGAAAAGAATACAAGCGGTAGTTGATCGTCAAGTTTCTTTTGGTGAATTGAAACCTGAAGCTGGTCATTTACTGAGAGATGTGTTTTTACGCGGGGAAATACCTCGTGGAGAAATTCCGAATATCATCGGAATGCCAGAACGTTCAGCACGTAGGGTCGTCAGTAGTTTATTGGCAAAAGGCTATTTAGTTTCCGATTCGGAAAAAGGACCTGTAATGCTCGCTTTTCCTGCATCGTTGGTGGGGTATTATTTTCCTCGCCTTTATCCTGAGGGAGTTGAGGCGAGCCTTGATTAGCTATTTCCGGAAATACCAGACCGCTTATACGAAAAGGACATAGTTATGGTTGAAACCGGTTATACGCTAAACCCGATCGGGGTGGTCCGCTCCACATTAACCAACCGTGAGGAAGCCCCCCGCCAGGGATATGAGGGGGCCCCAGATGCCTGGATCGAACTGGACCACGCTGTTGCCGAGGGGCTTGACGGCATTGCCGTTGGTGATGAAATAATTGTAATCACCTGGTTTCACCAGTCGCAGCGGGACATATTGAAGGTGCACCCTGGTCGAAACAAGGACCTGCCCTTGACCGGTGTCTTTGCCACACGCTCGCCAAACCGGCCGAATCCCCTTGGTCTGCATCGTGTCACGGTGCGCGAGATCGTGGGGACGAGGTTAAAGGTCGGCCCGCTCGAAGCGCTTGACAACACGCCGGTGGTCGATATCAAATCCATACTAAGGCTGTCGGCTGACTCATGAAATGGGAATATCCCCCAACCTTCTGCTTGATACCTGCCGCCTGCCCATAAAAATCGGATTATCCACCAGTCACATTTAACCAACAGTTTTCTTCCCTGTAACTTCGTTGTAACAAACATCTGTTATAGTTTCTACACATTGTTACAAACTCAACTCGGAGGAACATTCCATGTTCAAGAAGTCAATCCTGACCGCAGCTCTGCTTATGGTCACCGTAGTTGCATCCCAGGCCGCCCCGACCAAAATCGATTCCAAAATCAAGAAGTATGCCCCTGCCGCAGGAGTGGCCGGCAACCTGAGCAGTATTGGTTCCGACACACTCAACAACCTCATGACCTACTGGGCCGAAGGCTTCAAGAAGAAATACCCCAACGTCAACATCCAGATCGAAGGCAAGGGTTCCAGCACCGCTCCTCCTGCCCTGATTTCCGCCACTGCGCAACTGGGACCCATGTCTCGTGAGATGAAGAGTTCCGAGATCGAACAGTTCGAGAAAAAATTTGGTTACAAGCCGACCAAGATCGGCGTCGCGCTTGATTCGCTGGCCGTGTACGTCAACAAGGACAACCCGATCAAGAGCCTCTCGCTGGACGAAGTTGACGCGATCTTCTCCAAGACCCGCAAGCGCGGTGTGCCCGAGATCACCACTTGGAAACAGTTGGGCGTAACCGGCAATCTGGGCGAAAAACCGATCAGCCTGTATGGCCGTAACTCCGCATCCGGCACCTATGGCTACTTCAAGGAGCACACCCTCAAAAACGGCGACTACAAAAACACCGTCAAGGAACAGCCCGGTTCGGCTTCTGTCGTAGAAGGCGTTGCCCATGACATTACCGGCATCGGTTATTCCGGCATCGGCTACGCCACCTCCGGTGTTCGCGCCCTTCCGCTCTCCGACAAGAAAGGCGGCAAGGTAGAGGCAGCCAACTACCAGAACGTCCTTTCCGGAAAATACCCGCTTGCCAGAATGCTCTATGTCTATGTCGCCAAGAAACCGGGCGAGCCGCTGCCCAAGGTTGTGGAAGAATTCCTGAAATTCGCTCTTTCCAAGGAAGGTCAGGAGATCGTAGTCAAGGACGGTTACGATCCACTGACAGCCCAGATGGTGCAAAATCAGCTGAAAGCCCTGAAGTAATAGTTTGTTAGTACACCCTATGTGACTCCCCCCTCCCAGATGGGAGGGGGATTTTTTTGCGAATAATCAGGTGAACATGAAGAAAAACTTTACCGACAAATCGCGGCGCAACGACCGGCTGGCCGAGGTACTGATCCGCATCGGCGGTGTGCTGGTGATCATTTCGGTGGTCTGGATCCTGGTGATGATCTCGCGGGTCGCGCTGCCGCTCTTCTATCCGGCCTCGGCCAGGGTTGCAGCAACCATCAAGCTGCCTTCCGCGATTACATCCGGAAGGGTCCTGGCGGTCGGAACTGAAGAGAACCAGCAGAGCGCCTTTTTGCTCGACGAGACCGGCACCTTTCACTTTCTGAAAGCGACCGACGGCTCCATCTCCGCCAGCATCAAGTCTCCCAATGCTCCGGCGGGATCTGTCCGGTTGCTATCGGCCGAATACATCGGAAAGTCGGACTACAACCTTCTGTGGGACAACGGTGCGATCTCATCGGTCACGGTTGCGCTGGATTCCGCTAAAGACACCGACGGCAAGATTAGCATCAGTCATGATGTCACTGCCCGGGATGAACCGGCCTTTGTCGCTGCCGGCAACGTGGTGCAGTCGTTCGTCCGTCCGATCGAGGGAAAAGGTTTTGTACGGGTTGACCGACAGGCGGGCGACCGCATCCGGGTAATCCGCCAACTGGTTGAAAAGGACCTGTTAGACAATGAAAAACGGAGCATCGAAACCGTTGAGCTCAACGACCCGTTGCCGGGCCGTATCTCGGCAATTACGGTTGACTCCAAGGGGCACTACCTCTACGCCGGTACCGGCAACGGCATGCTTCTGCGGTGGGATATTTCGGAGAGTGGGCCTGCGCGGCTGCTGGACAACATCCAGGTCTCGGATGACCATCAGGCGATCACCTCGCTGGCCCTGGTGCTGGGGGACGTGTCGGTTGCCGTGGGTGACGCCAAAGGGCGGCTGACCACATGGTTTCCGGTCAAGCTGGCCGGCAGCGGCGAGGATAAACGCCTGACCCGCATCCATACCCTGCGTCCCAGCGCCGGCCAGGCCTCCGCAATCCTGCCTTCTCCGCGAAACAAAACCCTGTTCACGCTGGATAACGGCGCAATCCACGCCGACCACATGACCTCGGAGCGCAACCTGCTCTCCATAGCTCTGACTTCGCCGCCCCTCATAGCGGCCCTGTCACCCAAGGGCAACAGTTTATGCGTCATGGACGAAGCCGGGACGCTGAAGATTTGGAAACTGGATATCCCGCACCCGGAGATTTCCTTCGGTACTCTGTTCAGCAAGGTTTGGTACGAAGGCTATGAAAAGCCGGAATATGCCTGGCAGTCCTCGGCCGCCAATGACGACTTCGAGCCCAAGCTGAGCCTGGTGCCGCTGATGTTCGGCACGGTCAAGGCAACCCTGTTCGCGATGCTGTTTGCCGTACCGCTGGCCATTCTGGCGGCGCTTTACACCAGCCAGTTCATGTCGCCCAAGTTGAAAGGGCGCATCAAACCGCTGGTGGAGATCATGGCCGCCATCCCTTCCGTGGTAATCGGTTTTCTGGCCGGACTCTGGCTGGCGCCGCTGATCGACAAAAGTGTCCTGACGGTATTCTTCAGCATCGTGCTGGTGCCGCTGCTGTTGCTGGTCACAATTTTCTTCTGGAAACGGATCAAGATCAACTCTCCGCTGCAGCGACTGACCCGGGGTCAGGAATTCGTCGCCATGATCCCGCTGGTCGTGCTGGGATGCTACCTGGCCTTTCTGCTGAGCGGTGTTGCCGAACTGCACCTGTTCGCGGGAGATTTCAAACAGTGGCTGTTCAGCTCGTTGGGAGTCCGTTACGACCAGCGCAACAGCATCATCATCGCTATTGCGCTCGGCTTTGCCGTGATCCCGATCATCTTCACCATTGCCGAGGATGCCATCTCCAACGTGCCGCGCAACCTGACCGCCGCCTCGCTGGCCCTGGGCGCCAGCCGCTGGCAGACCGCCTGGCGGGTCGTGCTTCCGTCGGCGTTACCGGGCGTGTTTTCGGCGGTCATGATCGGCTTCGGTCGTGCCATCGGCGAAACAATGATCGTGCTGATGGCCACCGGCAACACGCCAATCATGAGCTGGAGCCTGTTCAACGGCCTGCGCTCGCTGTCGGCCAACATTGCGGTCGAAATACCGGAAGCGCCGCTGTTCAGCTCGCTGTACCGGGTGCTGTTCCTGTCGGCGGTGCTGCTGTTCATCTTCACCTTTGTGATAAACACCATGGCTGAAGCGCTACGGCAGAGGTTCAGGAAAAAGTATGGACGATACTAAAATGAATATCGACCCAACCACCCCCAACCCCTCCTTAGTAAGGAGGGGAGCTTAAAGTCCCCCTCCTGTTTTAGGAGGGGCTAGGGGTGGTAAGGTTTTTTTTGAAAATCCAAGAGGCTTAAATAGATGAAGAAATTCTGGAAAACAGGCGAACCGTATGTGCTGGCGACCGGCTCTGCCCTGGCGATC
>MHXL01000183.1 GCA_001824455.1 Desulfuromonadaceae bacterium GWB2_53_15 | reverse complement strand
CCATGATCTTCACGCCAACGAAACGGGTCAGGGCGCCAGCTATACAGGGGATACCCAGGTAGATGAAAACGCTCTCGGCAATCTGGCGGATGCTGACATCCACGACAACCCCTTCGAGCCCAACCAGTGGCGGAAGGACGGTGATGAAGAACCAGGCGTAGACGCTGTAGAACAGCACCTGGAAGATGCTGTTGAAGGCCACCAGCCCGGCGGCGTACTCTGTGTTCCCCTTGGCCAGCTCGTTCCAGACGATCACCATGGCGATGCAACGGGCCAAGCCGATCATGATTAGCCCCACCATGTACTCCGGCTTGTCCGGCAACAGTAGTGCGGCCAAAACGAACATCAGCACCGGACCGATCAGCCAGTTCTGTATCAGCGAGGTGCCAAGGATTTTCTTGTTCTGGAATACCTCCGGCATATCCTCGTACTTTACCTTGGCAAAGGGTGGGTACATCATCAGGATCAATCCCACGGCAATGGGAATGTTGGTGGTGCCGACCTGAAAGGAGTTGATAAAGGATTCCGTGCCGGGCGCGAAGTAGCCCAAGCCGACGCCTGAAGCCATAGCGGCAAAGATCCAGAGCGTCAGCCAGCGGTCGAGAAAGGAGAGCTTGCGGGAAAGATGTTCACTCATAATGTACCTCCAAAATAGTCAATGATCCAATTTTTGATCTCGTCTCGCATCCGCCGAAATTCTGGCAAGACAACTTCTTCGCTGCCGTTAAGCCGTGACGGGTCCTCAAAGCCACGGTGAACGCGTTGAACTCCCCCGAAAAAGAGCGGGCATTTTTCGTTGGCATCACCACACAGGGTAACCACATGATCAAAGGTCTGCCCGGCAAATTCGTCCATTGTTTTTGAGCGTAGAGGGGAGGTGTCAATGCCAAGTTCAGCGAGCACCCGGATAGCCAGCGGGTTGACCCGTGAAGCTTGAGTTCCGGCGGAAAAGGCCTGGCAACGGTTGCCCAGAAAGTGGTTGGCCAGTGCTTCGGCCATCTGGGAGCGGCAGGAGTTATGAGTACAGAGGAAAAGGATTTGTTTTTTCATGCAACCGATTATATCCGCTTTTACGGATATAACAAGTTGCAATTTATCTCGATGGCAGTTTGGATTATCTTCCTGATCAGCACTGTTCTCCCGCTAGTCCCTTCTCCCTTTGGGAGAAGGTGGCCGAAGGTCGGATGAGGGGGAGCAGTTGCCATATAAATTCAGATCTGCCCCCTTGCCCTCTCCCTCATGGAGAGGGGACAATTTGGGAGATTGATCCTAATCGGTTTATCTTTGATCTGTCGGAAGCAACCGAAGCATCGGGAGCGGACATACCCTCGGAGGCACAACTACCTGGCACCGACAAAAACGGAGAGAAGCAAAACCACCAGCCCGGAACCAAGATTCAACCAGACCAGGTTGAGAGATAATCTTTGAAGCCTGGCTTTCTCACCATCCGATTGGATCTTTGCAATCCTTGGCGCCAGCACCTTGCCACGAAAAAAATGCACCCCCGCCATGAGCAGGAATAAAAGGATCTTGAGCAGCATTGCCGCTCCACTCACCCCTTCCAGGCCCTCGCCGGAAAAATTGCCGTTTATCACCACGAGAAATATGCCGCTGAGGAACAAGAATAATATGGAAAGGTTCGCCATGGGAGTAAACCTTTTGGTAACTTCTCCCATAAGTCCACCGGCTCCACCCTGAAGCACTTGCTTTGCGGCTGGAAGGGCAACTATCAGTATGAAAGCGATTCCTCCCAGCCAAATAATGGCTGCCGTTAAATGAAACCACATGAACGCGACCAAAAGTATTTCTTTCATTTGCTACCCTCCCTGAATTTAAAATACAAACGTGGGAGGCGGCTTCCCGCCTCCCGAATCAAAAACCGCCTACTTTCTGACTGACAGAGTGCAGCCGCAACCGCACTTGCCTTGAGGCTTTTTCACTTCCTGCTTCTCGAGCGTATCTTTCTTGTTTTCGGCCATTGTTATCACCTCCTCTCTGATTAAGTTTATGCACACATGCTTATATATTCGACAAAGAAAAAGGCCGTGAATCATTGGCACTTTTTCTCTCCGCCACCTCCGCAGCCGCAGGTACAGACCCGGTTAAGCCGTTGCCTACATTTCTCCAAAACCTCGCGGTTCAATGAGTAGAAAATCCAGTACCCCTGCCTTTCATCCCTGACCAGCCCAGCCGACTTCAACACCCTCAGGTGCTGGGAAACCGCCGACTGTGTCACCCCCAGGATTGCGGCGATGGCATTGACGCTCATCGGATCCTTTTTGAGGAGTTCTATGATTTCGATGCGCCTGTCAACAGAGAGAATTTTAAAAAGTTCAGCAGTTTCTTTCATGACCATCCTTATAAGCGAATGCTTAAATACTAAAATACTAAATTTTCAATCATTGTCAAGCATTTTTCCGGACTACGAAATTTTGCCGATTTTAAGATGATGGTTGACCGAGGGGCGGAGGCAATCGTGTTCGCCTCCTGCATGAAGAATGGCAATCCCATCGGTTATCCCTGTCCGCACTTTGCTGCCATCAAAGCTGCCGTCGAGAAAAAGCTTCGGGCCGATACGAAGATCATCGACTGGACCCACTGAAATGCTGCCATGATCTATGCAGACTTGCGGGTAACGCTTCGGGTTTTTGGCCTGGGCGAGCGGGTCACTATCAAGGAGATCAAGGCCCGTCGCAGGGCGTTGGTAAAGCGCCATCACCCGATACCGGAAATTGGGACGATCCGGAGATGATTCGGAAGGTGAACTCCGCCTATCGGGTGTTGCTTGATTACGTTACCGAGTATCGCTTCTCTTTTGCCGAGGATGAATTTTACGAGCAGAACCCGGAGACTTGGATATGGCTGCAATTCGGCGACGATCCGCTGTGGGGGAAGTGATAAAGAAAGCCGGGCCGGTCAGTTGATGACCGGACTTTTTTATTTGAGGTCAGGAACAGTTTTCGGGTTTGTCTTTCAGGAAAGCCGCCAGCGTGCTGCGGTCTGACTCTGCCTCAGGAAGTTTGCCGGCATGCTGTTTGAGGATCTGGAGTAACTCCTTGCAGATGTCACAACTTTCCCGGCTAATAGTGTAGTGCATCCAGACTCCCTCGCGGCGCGTGTCAACCCAGCAACTGCGTTTAAGGTAAGCCAGGTGGCGTGACACCGTGGACTGGGGCAGTTTGAGAACTGCCATTAAGTCGCAGACGCACAGCTCGCCTTTGGCTTGCAACAAAAGGACGATGCGCAGGCGGATCGGGTCGGAAAGTGCTTTTAAGGTTTGGGCAAGATGTTTCATAGATGACAGTGTATATAGCAGCGAGATTCAGAGGTCAAGCTGTACCATTACAACCCCTGCCACACAAACCAACTGCCTGCCAGTGCCACAACGCAACCGCTGACCCGCTTGGCCCAAAGCGAGAAATTGAGCACCCCGCGCGCCTTGACGAACCCCTCGACAAAGCCGGTGAAGGTGCCGGCGAAGAGCATCAGCAGGCAATGTCCGATGGCGTAGCAGAACAGCAACGCAATGCCGTAGAGAACCTGCCCCGTGCCGGCAACCAGAGTCAGCAGCACGACCAGCACCGGTGTAGCGCAGGGGGAAGAGACGACGCCAAAGAACAGTCCCAGCAGAAGGGCGCCGATCAGCCCGCCCCGCTTGGGCTTGAAGTCGCGTCTGATCGGCAGGCGGATTTCGTACAGCCCCATCAACTGCCCACCCATGACCAGCGCAATGGCTCCGGCGATCAGGTGCCACGGACCGCCCAGGGTGCCGAACATGGTACCCAACAGGCCGGCAGCAGCGCCGAAAGCGGTAAAGGTAAGCGACAGTCCGAGGATGAAAGTCAGGGAATAGCGGAATGCCTTAGCCCGATCACCATCGCTGTAGCCGCCGACAAAACCAACCACCAGCGGGATGGTCGCCAGTACGCAGGGAGAGGCCGAAGAGACAACGCCGGCCATAAAGACCGCGCCGAAGGCAATCAGTGGATAAAGGGTGATAATCTGTTCGATGTTATCCGGAAAGGTCATTTCATACCCAGTACTTTAAGCTCTTTCAGGATGTCCTGTTTGTCCATGAAGCCCATATGGCGCTTGATTTCCTTGCCCTTGACGTTGAAAAAGATCTGGGTTGGGATCATCTGGATCCGGAAGCGCCCGCCAATGGAGTTATCCTTCCAGACATCAACAAACAGCACATTTGCCTTGCCGGTAAGTTCGCGATTCAGTTCTTCCAAAATAGGGGCCATTTCTTTGCACGGGATGCAACTGCGGGCGCCAAAATCAACTATTGACGGCTTGCCGGAGTCCAATGCGGCACGAATAATGGCATCATTGGAGGTGGGGAGTTCGGCGCAGGCGGCGGTGGTAACCATCAGAGCAGCAATTAGCAATAAAATAACTGTTTTCATGTAGTAGCCTTTCAAATGTAGTGGGGGCATATAATGTCAAGATTTCTGGTTGCGGCATATTTACTCGCTTAACTATTTCGCAAGAGATGCAGTTCGGGCCAACCCGGCTTTGGATAAGTTTGCTAGTGTCACAGCATACCCTTGATCTCGGCTGCCGACGCCAGTTTGCCGGAAAATTTCACCTGGCCATCGATGACCAGCGCCGGGGTACTCATGACACCATATTTCATGATGGAAGGGATGTCTTCAACCTTCACCAGCTCCGCGTTATTACCGCTTTCTTCCAGAGCTTTCTTCACATTTTCATAAAGCGTCTTGCATTTGGCACAGCCGGTGCCGAGTACTTCGATCTTCATGCTTACTTCTCCTTTGTGTTCAGAAAATCAGTGATGATGGCCGCTACATTCGGATCTTCGCTCAGTATGCCGCAACTCTTTGAACAGCGGGCCGCTGCTGCAGGTGGAACAGTCAAGCTGGATGGTGGTATGGGTGATGTGGAACTTGTGCACCAACTCATGCTCAATTCGGTGGAGCAGACCTTCCCGCTCTTCATCCATCTCAGGTTGAATCTCCACGTGAGCTGACAGCGCAAAGATATGGGAACAGACCGCCCAGATGTTGAGATGGTGGACATCCGCCACGCCTTCGATGCCACGAATGCATTCCGCAACCTGTTCAACAGACATTCCGCGCGGTACACCTTCCATCAGGATGTGCGTTGCCTCCCGCAGCAGTCGCCCTGCGCCCACCATGATCAACAGGCCAATGGCAATCGAAATGAGCGGGTCGGCCTGATACCAGCCGGTGTAACGCATCAGCAGAGCGCCGGCAATGACACCCACCGAGGCAGCCGCATCCCCCAGCACATGCAGAAAAGCGCCGCGTACATTCAGGTCATGATGGGCATGGCCGTGCAAGCCCTTGGCCGCCAGCAGATTGGCAATCAATCCCAGAACGGCAATGACCAACATCGGAGTAGTCTTTACCTCTTCCGGTGAAATCAGTCGTTTGCTGCCTTCGTAAAGGATGCCGATTGCCATCAGAAAGACCGTGAGGCCATTAATCAGGGATGCCAGCACCTCGGCCCGGTGCAGGCCATAGGAATGCCGTTCGGTGGGGGGCTGGGCGGCCAGTTTGATTGCCCCCAGTGAGAGAAGCAGGGCAAACAGATCCAGAAAGACATGCCCCGCATCGGATAAAAGCGCCAGGGAGTTGGACCAGATACCCCCGATGATCTCAGCCACCAGGGTGATGGAGGTCAGAACGATAGCAAAAATCAGCCGCCTGGATATGATGTGGTCAATATGTGACATAGCTACCTCTCACAGAATCGCGTTGAATAGATATCCGACGCAGGTTATGGCCAGCGCCACTATCCCAAAGAATACCACCAACAACCGGTTTTTCAGGACGTTCTTGAGGATAATCGCCTCCGGTAGCGACAGCGCCGTAACCGCCATCATGAAGGCCAGCACAGTGCCGATCGCCATGCCCTTCTCCATCAGGGCGTGAACGATCGGGATCACCCCGGCTGCATTGGAGTAGAGAGGCACTCCCAGAGCAACCGCCACCGGCACGGCAAATGGATTGTCGCGCCCGGTCCAGCGCGCCAGGAAATCGGCCGGCACATAGCCGTGGATTAAGGCCCCGATGCCGACCCCAACCAGCACATAGGGCCAGATCTTCTTCAGCAGTCCCAGGGTGTACTCACGGGCATAGTCAAGTTTCTCGCGGAAGGTTTGCTCAACAATTTCGGCGGTGCCGACCTGCAGCTCCCAGACATAGTCCTGGACGTATTTCTCCATTTTCAGTTTACCGATAACGATGCCGGCGATAATCGCCACCAACAGGCCGGAGCCTATGTATATCAGGGCGATCTTCCAGCCGAACAGCCCCCAGAGCATGATCAAGGCCACCTCGTTGACCATGGGCGAAGAAATCAGGAACGAGAAGGTCACGCCCAGAGGTACGCCGGACTCCAGGAAACCGATGAAGAGCGGCACGGCCGAGCAGGAACAGAAGGGGGTAACGATTCCCAGCAGGGCCGCCAGGCCGTTACCTACATATTCCCGTTTGTGGGAGAGCATCCGTTTGGTCTTTTCGGGTGGGAATGAGGTGCGGATAACCGCCACCACGAAGATGATCATGGTCAGCAGCAGGAAGATTTTCAATGTGTCATAGATGAAGAAATTGAGCGCCTCCCCCGAACGGGAACCTGGGACCAGCCCAATGATAGTGAAGACAATGTAGTCGGCAAAGCTTTTCAGCATGTCATGCTCCATGAGTAACTGATTGATCACTCATTTAATGAGACAAAAAAATTACTCGTTATTAGCTCCGATCGCTTTAAAGTGACGCCATTCAATTTTGAGAGTCTTCATCGTTCTCACCTTTTCTGGTCATCCATATCTTTAAGCAGCTTTCAAGAGCCTGTGACGACCGGTAATCTCCTGGGTCATTATCTGTGTGGCCAGATCGACGATCTCCATGATCTCCATGTGCTTCAGTGCGTAGAAGATTTTGACCCCTTCTTTGCGGCGAAAGAGTATGCCTGTAGAAACCATCAGGTTAAGGTGGCGCGAGGTATTGGACTGCTCTTCGCCTATAGCGGGGAATATCTCGCAGACACAGCGCTCACCGTCGCGCAGGAAGTCGATGATCTTGAGACGGGTGGGTTGGCCGAGGGCTTTCAGTATTTCTGCCCGAAAATGAGTTGTGTCCATGTCACGCTCCACTATTATATGATCACTCAATCATATATCCGGGTAGACATGGTAAGTCAAGGTTGTTTTCAGGGTTTATTGACAAGGGTCATACTTCACAGTGTATTTGGTGATATAATATTTCAAGACAACGATTTTGTGTAAAAGGAGGACGTATGAAGCTCAGCATAAAAAACAAAATTATGATTATCCTGCTGGTGGGATGCCTTTCGGTAACCATCGTTGGTATCCTTGGATTGATGGGCATGAAAACGGCCGATGACGAGATCGAAAGCCTGTACAAGAAAAACCTGACAAGCGTTATGCAGATTAACCAGATCATGGGCCTGATGCGCGACAACCGAGTTCAACTGCTGCTGGCACTGCAGCACAATCCGGACACGCCCGAGATTCTCAAGCTTCATGACCACGCCCTTGAGCAACACCTCAATTCAACAAACAAGAACATCGAAGAGATTGGTGCGATATGGAAGGAATATACCAGCCAGCTCGCCTCTGCTGAAGAAAAGCAAATGGCGGCTGACTTTGCGGAAAAACGGGGTAAGTTTGTTGCTGAAGGACTTAAGCCGGTAAGTGAAGCGATCCTGGCCGGAAATTTTCTTGAGGCCACAGAGTGGACTATCACTAAGATAAACCCGCTCTTCAGGGTCGCCAACGAATCGGTGCAGAAACTGTTGGAGAATGAGAAGCTTAAAGCCCAAAAGGCCCATAATGACGCTGTTAGTCATTACCGTACAACCCTGATTCTGGTTATCAGCGCTATTGTTGTTTCCGTGCTGCTGTCAGTGGTTTTGGGGATCATGATTATTCGTTCCATAACATCGTCAGCCAACGCATTGATTCAAGCAAGCGACGCCATGGCCAACGGCGACCTGACACGGCGTGTTCGTCTGGCAAATAGGGATGAACTGGGAACCATAGGAAACTCCTTCGATGCCATGGCCGAATCGTTTTCGCAGGCGCTGAGGAAGGTAGCGGAAAGTTCCTCCCAAGTCGCGTCCGCAGCCTCACAGGTAAACTCCACAGCCGTGCGCATCGCTACCGGTGCCGAGGAAGTCGCTGCCCAGTCTGCAACCGTTGCCACTGCCGGCGAAGAGATGTCTGCCACCAGCGGTGACATTGCCCAGAACTGCCAGATGGCGGCCGAGGGGGCTCAACGGGCCTCCAATTCTGCCCAGAACGGTGCTTCGGTTGTTGAGGCTACCATTGCTGTCATGAGCCAGATCGCAAACAAGGTGCAGGAATCGGCCAAGACAGTGGAAAGCCTGGGGGCACGTAGCGACCAGATCGGCGCCATCATCGGCACGATCGAGGATATCGCCGACCAGACCAACCTGCTGGCGCTCAATGCCGCCATCGAAGCGGCCCGCGCCGGTGAGCAGGGGCGTGGTTTTGCTGTGGTTGCCGATGAGGTCCGTGCCCTGGCCGAGCGCACCACTCGCGCCACTCGCGAGATCGGCGAGATGATCAAGGCTATCCAAAAAGAAACCAAAGGGGCTGTAGCTGTGATGGAGCAGGGTGTTCAACAGGTGGAGGCCGGCACCTTGGAAGCGGCCAAGTCAGGCGAAGCACTGCGAGATATTTTGGAGCAGGTCAATGCTGTTGCCATGCAGGTCAACCAGATCGCCACTGCCGCCGAAGAGCAGACCGCGACGACCAGCGAGATTTCCAATAACATGATGCAGATTACCGAGGTTGTTCAGGATACCGCCAACGGCGCGCATGAATCCGCTACGGCAGCGGCGCAATTGAACGGCAATTCCGAAGAACTGCAGCGGCTGGTGCGTCAGTTCAAATTGTAAGGCACACATGGATACATTCAGTAAAGAAGGGGCTTCCATGGTGGAATCCCCTTCTTTTGTTTCGGCCGGTATTTTGCTGCCACTTCCCAGGGTGGTGGTCCTGGAGTATCGGCCCCGAGCGGGATGTCTGGAAGGCCGATGCCGCATGACCAAAAAAAACAAGTAATTTTGATCCGACTATGTTAAATTTTCATAAAATCAGGTTATAAAAAATAAATGAATTGTTGGCGCAATTGACTTGATATTTTCTAAGGTTAAAATCACCACTATTTTGAACTGTTTTTTTCGATTTTTTAGTTACCCAACACCAAAGGAGGTAGTACGAATGAAACGGATTCTCTGTACCCTGTTGGCCACAAGTATGTTGTTCCCGGTGATAGCCGGTGC
>MHXL01000182.1:1799-16986 GCA_001824455.1 Desulfuromonadaceae bacterium GWB2_53_15 | reverse complement strand
ACCGGATTAGGTGTCCAGTCAGTTCCGGATTTGCTGTCCAGTCAAAACCGGATTAGGTGTCCAGTCAGTTCCGGATTTGCTGTCCAGTCAAAACCGGATTCGCTGTCCAGATAAAACGGATTGCGCACGTTCCGCATGACGTGGAGAAAACAATCGGGGAGCGTTTTATATTGGTTTAAAAACTATCCGATATAGTTGGTGAAACAAAGCATTGATTGGAACCTCGTGACAAAATATATTTTATAACCCTTACATATCGAATGATGACAGGCTTGACAGTTTTCAACACGTAGGATTCATGCTGAATCCAACATTTAAGGCGGCATTCCCGGTTGACACCTTCCAGCCATATATAGTATATTTTCTATCTTTTATTTAATATCAACACGCTGTTTGATAGCATTAAACATATGCTTTGCAGCAAAGGAACAATAGACATGAGAAGCGATACTATCAAAAAAGGTCTGGAACGCACTCCGCACCGCGCCCTGCTCAAGGGGACCGGCGTGCCCCAGAGTCAGATGGACAAGCCATTTATCGGCGTGGCCACCAGTTTTACCGACCTGATCCCCGGCCATGTGGGCATGCGCGACCTGGAGCGTTTTATTGAAAAGGGCGTTCATTCCGGTGGCGGTTATTCATTCTTCTTTGGCATCCCCGGCGTATGCGACGGCATGGCCATGGGACACAAGGGGATGCACTATTCCCTGCCGACCCGTGAACTGATCGCCGATATGGTTGAGTCGGTAGCCGAGGCGCACCGCCTGGACGGTCTGGTGCTCCTGACCAACTGTGACAAGATCACCCCTGGCATGCTGATGGCTGCTGCCCGTCTGGATATCCCCTGCATCGTCGTGACCGCCGGTCCGATGATGAGCGGACGCGGCCAGGCCGGTCGTCAGTTTTCCTTTGTTTCCGATACCTTTGAAGCCATGGCCCGCTACAAGGCCGGTGTGATCAGTGACAAGGAGCTGCAGGTCTGCGAGGATAACGCCTGTCCTGGAATGGGTTCCTGCCAGGGGCTGTTCACCGCCAATACCATGGCCATTCTGACCGAAACCATGGGGATGAGCCTGCCGCGCTGCGGAACCGCCCTGGCCGTGTCGGCGCTCAAGCGGCGCATCGCCTTTGCCTCGGGTGAAAAAATCGTTGAACTGGTCCACAATAACGTTACTCCTCGCTCCATCATGACCCGCGAGGCCTTTGAAAACGCTATCCGGGTCGACCTGGCCCTGGGCGGCTCCTCCAATACCGTCCTTCATCTGCTGGCTATTGCCCATGAAGCCGGCGTGGAACTGCCGCTGGAGTTGTTTGATGTTCTTGGCAAGGATACGCCGCAACTGGCCTCCATGAACCCGGCCGGTGAATATTTTATGGAAGATCTGGACATTGCCGGCGGAGTAAGCGGCGTGTTCAAACAGCTGGGCGACAAGATCAAGGACACCCCGACGCTGTTCGGCCTGAGCACGCACCAGTTGGCCGAAAGCATCCAGAATGTGGACGAGGAGGTCATCCGTCCCTTAAGCAACCCGATCAAGAAGGAAGGGGGCATTGCCATCCTGTCCGGCAATATTGCTCCCAAAGGCGCGGTGGTCAAGCAGTCCGGCGTATCCGACAAGATGATGCAATTCGAGGGTGTTGCCCGTTGTTTCGATTCCGAGGAAAAAGCCATGGCAGCCCTGATGGACGGCACGGTCAAGGCTGGTGATGTGGTCGTTATCCGTTATGAAGGGCCCAAAGGCGGTCCCGGCATGCGCGAGATGCTGGCACCTACGGCGGCCCTGATGGGGCTCGGCCTGGGGGATTCTGTTGCCTTGATTACCGACGGCCGCTTTTCCGGCGGTACCCGCGGGCCCTGCATCGGCCATATCTCTCCCGAAGCGGCCCAAGGTGGTCCGATTGCGCTGGTGGAAGATGGGGACCGGATTGTGCTGGACATCCCGGCCCGTAAGCTGGAGCTGCTGGTTGACGAGGCAACCCTGGCCATCCGTCGCGCAGCCTGGAAGGCGCCGCAGGCTAAGATCAAAACCGGCTGGCTGTCGCGCTATGCCAAGGTTGTAACCTCGGCCCACACCGGGGCGGTTACGACTGCTGATTAATTTTGTTACAGGCTGAACTTCTGTAACTTTGAACTTCAATCTCAAGGAGGTCGTCATGAAAAAGCTGCTTACCCTGTCTGCTGTTTTCGCCATGTTTGTCTTGTTGTCAGGTTGCGCCACTGTCGAGCAGGATCTGCAGAGCGCCAATTCTCTCCTGTTGTCCTCCAAAGAGGTTCGTGAGATTTTTCAGGGCAACACCGTTACCGCAGCCACGGGTGAAATCTTTTATTGGGACGCCAGCGGCGCGGTGATCGGCAAAGGCTCCTACGGCGGTGTTATCAAAGGCAACTGGAACATCACCGATGATGGCCGCTTGTGCGCTTCCAACTGGAATTCGGGCAGCGCCCCCGGTGGTTGCTACAAGGTTTACTTCGATAATACGACCCAGCTGCGCAAGCTTGTTGATTTGAATGGCGACTTGAAATATACGGTCCTCAATGTGGTGACCGGAAACCCGAATAATTTTTGAATGAAACGTTTTATTCAATAAAACTGAGGTAAATTATGAAAATGAACGGTGCACGTATAATGCTGGAATGCCTGAAGCAGGAAGGGGTGGATACGGTTTTCGGCTATCCCGGCGGTACGGTCATAAATATCTACGACGAACTTTTCAACGTCAAGGAGATCCGCCATATCCTGCCGCGCCATGAACAGGCCGGAACCCACGCGGCCGACGGTTACGCCCGCGCCACCGGCAAGGTCGGCGTGGCCATCGCCACCTCCGGACCTGGCGCCACCAATACAGTAACCGGTATTGCAACGGCCTACATGGATTCTATCCCCATGGTGATCGTCACCGGCCAGGTCCCCACGGCACTGATCGGTAACGATGCCTTTCAGGAGGTCGATATCATCGGCATCACCCGTTCCTGCACCAAGCACAGTTTTCTGGTGCGGGACGTGAAGGATGTTGCCACAATCATGAAGAAGGCTTTCTACATCGCCAGAACCGGCCGTCCTGGTCCGGTTCTGGTCGATCTTCCCAAGGATGTGCAGATTGCCCAGGCTGAGTTCGTGTATCCCGAAACAGTGGAAATTCGCAGCTACAAGCCTAATCTTGAAGGACATCCCCGTCAGGTGGAAAAAGCAGTTGCCATGCTGCTGGAATCCCGTCGTCCGGTGCTGTACGTGGGTGGTGGTGTGGTGCTGGGCAATGCCTCCGATGAGTTGACCAGCCTGGCCCGTAAGTTGACCATCCCGGTCACCACCACGTTGATGGGTTTGGGCTCTTTCCCGGAAAGCGATGTTCATTCGCTGGGCATGCTGGGGATGCACGGCTCCTACTGTGCCAATATGGCCATGACCCACAGTGACCTGATCGTCGCCGTTGGCGCGCGCTTCGATGATCGTGTGACCGGCAAGATCGCTACCTTTGCCCCGCATGCCAAGATCATCCACATTGATGTTGATCCGACCTCCATCAAGAAAAATGTACGGGTTGACCTGCCGATTGTGGGCGACGTCAAAGATGTTCTCTCCAAGATGATCAAGCAGGTGGACAAGCAAAAGGAAAAGGTGGCTGGATTTGTGGCTGCACTTGGACCCTGGCACGAAGATGTTGCCGGCTGGAAGATCAAGCATCCGATCGGCTACAAACAGAGCACAACAATTATCAAGCCGCAGTTTGTTATCCAAAAACTGCGGGAGTTGTCGGATGACGACGCCATTATAGCCACGGATGTGGGTCAGCACCAGATGTGGACGGCCCAGTTTTTTCAGTTCAATAAGCCGCGTACCCTGCTGTCTTCCGGCGGTCTCGGCACCATGGGGTACGGACTTCCGGCGGCCATGGGAGCCCAGGCTGCCTTTCCTGACCGGCAGGTGATTGCCATCTGCGGCGACGGAGGCGTGCAGATGAACATTCAGGAAATGGCGACCCTTGTGCAGAACCGTCTGCCGGTCAAGATCGTGATCCTGAACAACAACTTTCTGGGAATGGTGCGCCAGTGGCAGGAACTGTTTTTCGACAAGCGCTATTCACAGACCTGCATGGAACTGCCGATTGATTATATCAAGCTTGCTGACGCCTATGGCGCCAAAGGGTTTCTGGCCTCCAAGCCGGACGACGTGGAAAAGGTTATCAAGCAGGGCTTCGCGGAAAAGGGTCCGGTGATCATGGAGTTCAAGATTGCCCGTGAGGAAAAGGTGCTGCCGATGGTTCCGGCCGGTGCGTCATTAAATGAAATGGTACTTAATGCGTAAAAACGTGCTGCGTGCATCGTGCTGCGTGCTCTTAAATTGCACGTCGCACGTTGCACGCTGAACGAATAGGAGGTTTCACCCGTGCAACATACAATATCCGTTCTGGTAGAAAACGAATTCGGTGTGCTCACCCGCGTGGCATCACTATTTTCGGGGCGTGGTTTCAATATTGACTCACTGTCCGTGGCACCCACCAATGAGGAGGGTATGTCGCGCATGACCATTGTTACCCGCGGCGACGACAATATCCTGGAGCAGATCACCAAACAACTGAACAAGCTGATCGACGTGATCAAGGTCATCGATTTTACCGATGGCAGTGGTATCGAGCGCGAGATGGCCCTGGTCAAGGTCACGGCTGAGGACGAGAGCCGCGCCGAGGTGTTGCGCATCGTGGACATCTTCCGCGCCAAGATCATCGATGTAACGCCCAAGTCATACACCATCGAAGCTACCGGCAATCCACTCAAGATAGATGCCATTCTGGACCTGCTCCGTCCGCTGGGTTTGAAGGAGCTTGTACGTACCGGAGCTGTTTCCATCGGGCGCGGAGCCAAGGGGTGGAAGGGGTAGGTGCTCAACTGTTTTTGCACTACTTAACCAGCCGCCCGGAAACGGGCGGTTTTTTTGTTAAGATGAAAAGGGTACTCTTTCGATACGGGCCAAAATAGCTAATTGCGTTGACAGTCTCGGTCGAATGTAGTATCTGTTTCGTTCGTTTTTTAGTATCCAGATTAACTGTATTAAGTGCGTCAACGAAATTATTTTCAAAAAAATTTCTGAATTACTAGAAGTTCGACCGGCTTGCCGGATAATAATTTGTGTGGAGGAAGTACCACCATGAACGTTTATTACGATCGTGATTGTGATCTCAAATTGATTAAGAAGAAAAAAGTTACCATTGTCGGTTACGGTTCCCAGGGGCATGCCCATGCCTGCAACCTCAAGGATTCCGGAGTTGATGTGACGGTGGCACTGCGAGAAGGATCGGCCTCCGCTGTCAAAGCTAAGAATGCCGGCCTCAAGGTGGCAACCGTTGCTAAAGCTGTTGCCACGGCTGATCTGGTAATGATCCTTACTCCTGATGAGTTCCAATCGGTTCTCTACCGCGACGAGATCGAGCCGAAACTCAAAAAAGGGGCGGCCCTTGCCTTTGCCCACGGTTTCGCCATCCACTACAACCAGGTCGTGCCGCGCGCCGACCTCGACGTCATCATGATCGCCCCCAAAGCACCCGGCCATACGGTTCGCTCCGAGTTTGTCAAAGGCGGTGGAATTCCCGACCTTATAGCCATCTACCAGAATGCGTCGGGCAAGGCCCGCGAAGTGGCTCTCTCCTATGCCAGCGCTATCGGTGGTGGTCGTACCGGCATCATCGAAACCACCTTTAAAGATGAGACGGAGACCGATCTGTTCGGTGAGCAGGCTGTTCTCTGCGGCGGGGCAGTAGAGTTGGTGAAGGCGGGCTTCGAGACCCTGGTGGAAGCCGGCTATGCCCCTGAAATGGCTTATTTCGAGTGCCTGCATGAGCTCAAGCTGATTGTGGACCTGATGTATGAGGGTGGCATCGCCAACATGAACTACTCCATCTCCAACAATGCTGAATATGGCGAATATGTAACCGGTCCGCGCGTGATCAACGACCAGAGCCGTGCAGCCATGAAGGAGTGCCTGGCCAATATCCAGAATGGCAATTATGCCAAGCAGTTCATTCTCGAAGGGGCGACGAACTATCCCGAAATGACGGCACGTCGTCGTCTCAATGCCGCCCACCCGATCGAACAGACCGGTGAGCGTCTGCGGAGCATGATGCCCTGGATTCAGAAAATCGTCGACAAAACCAAAAACTAATTACACTATGCGATCTTAGACACCCCTCTTCCGCCCGGAGAGGGGTGTCCTCGCATTCAGGCAGGATTAATGAACAAATCAACACCGTTTGCCAGGGAAGGATACCCCTTTATTGCGTTTTCCTTGGGATTGACGCTGCTTCTGGTGTTTTCCAGCTGGCAGCTCTGCTCCGTTATTCTGGCGCTCCCAGCTGTCTTGGCCTTCCTGCTGACCGGTTTCATCCTCTATTTCTTTCGTAATCCCGAACGTACGCTTCCCTCCGACGAACGAGCAGTGGTTGCGCCTGCTGATGGAACGGTGATCGTGGTTGAACGGGTGCCCGAGACCCCCCTGGGATGTGAGGCGCTTAAAATAAGTATCTTCATGTCGGTGTTTAACGTGCATGTCAACCGTACCCCGTTTAGTGGCGTGGTGGTGGATACGTCTTATCACCGGGGCAAATTTTTCGATGCACGTGATGGGCGTGCTTCATGTGAAAATGAGCGCAATGGCATTGTTCTTGAGTTGGATGGCGGAGTGCGGATCGCTTTTGTGCAGATTGCCGGTCTTATAGCCCGTAGGATTGTCAGTTATCCGAGGAAAGGAGACCGTTTGATCCGTGGCGAACGCTACGGTCTGATCCGTTTCGGTTCGCGGGTGGATGTCTACCTGCCGACCGACGTTACCCCGCTGGTTAAGCTAGGTGACTTAACTGTTGCAGGTGAAACGATCCTGGGCCGTATCCGCTGAACGGGAAAAATATGAACTCTGAACTTAAGGAAGAGCTAGTCGAGAAGAACGAAAGCATCAAGCGTGGGATCTACATCCTCCCTAACTTGGTGACAACAGGGAGTCTCTTCGCCGGTTTCTACAGTCTCGTCTCTACCCTGAACGGCAATTATGCAACTGCTGCCATTTGGATTTTTGTCGCTGCGGTGTGCGATGGTCTGGACGGAAAGGTTGCCCGCATGACCGGCACTACCAGCAAGTTCGGTGTGGAGTACGATTCCCTGGCCGATTTGGTGGCATTCGGTGTTACACCGGCGTTGATGGTCTACGCCTGGGCATTGAGGCCTTTTGGCCGGGTAGGCTGGCTGGCCGCCTTTCTGTTTGTGGCCTGTGGCGCTCTGCGTCTGGCGCGTTTCAACGTGCAGGTGAATACAGTTGAAAGTAAAAGATTCGTCGGGCTACCCATTCCGGCGGCGGCCAGCATGGTTGCTGCCACTGTTCTATTGTTCACTCATTTCAACCGGCTTCCCCAAGAGTTCATTCAAAATCCGTATTTGTTCAAGCGCTTGGCCATCATCGCTTTGATCTACTTGTTGGCCTTCCTGATGGTCTCCAATTTCCGTTATTATTCCTTCAAGGATCCCGCCCTGATCAAGCGCCAGCCCTTCGGCTTTTTGCTGTTGGCCGTGGTGCTGCTGATCGTAGTGGCTGCTGAACCTGTCGTGATGACCTTTAGCATCATGCTTTGTTACGTGCTTTCAGGACCGGTTGGCTTTTTGCTGACTTGGCCGCGTCGCCGCAGGCTGGAGAAGGCCGTTCACAAGGGGCATGAAGCTGTGCACCGGGAAGAAGAACTTTAACGGTCTTCTTGGATGGGATAAAATATATGCAAGGGCGGTTTAAAACCCGCCCTCTTTTGTTTCAAGATATTTCCTGGAGGCGAGCCTCTATTCCTGTTGAGTTTATTTCCAGGATGGCGAAAGTTGTGGGTGTAACTGATTTCATCAACGTGCCCGGGTTGACGAATAGTTTTCCGGACAAGGTGATGATGGTTGCGCAATGGGTGTGTCCAAATAAAACAGCATCGGCTCCAATCTCAAGTGCTCGTTGCTCCAGTCTGCCCATTCCGTTCTTGACCCTGTAACTATCTCCATGCACCAGTAGCAGGCGTTTGCCGTTGCTCTCCCAGAGCAATTCGCGGGGTGCGGCAGAACCAGGGTCGCAATTGCCGGCAACCCGGATGACATCGATATTCAGGAACTGTTCGAGCAGATCAACATCGTTGCCGTCGTCACTGTCGCCCAGATGAATGATTGCATCAATCGGCTCTGCCTGTTCGCAAGCCCGCAGGGCGAGCGGGAAGTTTCCATGGGTATCTGAAATTACAATCACTTTCATGTCGTTACTTTAGCAGAATGGCTACTTTGTTAAAAACTAAAATGTGGCAAGGCAGGTATTCATGTCAAAAAAAGTAATGTTGGTAATTGCCGGCAGCGCCTTGTTTCTGATTGGCCTTTTTACGGTTTCGGTTTTTATCGCCAAGGCCTTGCTGGGGGGCGCGGCGGATGGCAAATTCGTTGACAGGCAGGGAATCGGGTTGGTTGAGGTCAAGGGAATGATCCTCGACTCCAAGGAAACCGTTCGTCAGTTACGTCATTTTCTCAAGAAGGACAATGTCAAGGCGGTGGTGCTGAGGGTTGACTCTCCCGGAGGCGTTGTCGCGCCATCGCAGGAAATTTGCGAAGAGGTCAGGAAGTTTGCCGCCAAAAAGAAGATTGTTGTTTCCATGGGAAGTCTGGCCGCCTCGGGAGGATACTACATCTCTGCTCCAGCCACATTGATCTATGCCAATCCCGGCACGATCACCGCCAGCATAGGCGTAATCCTCAAGCTCTCCAATATCGAGGCGTTGATTGACAAGATCGGCATCAAGGCCTATACGCTCAAAACCGGCAAGTACAAGGATTCTGGCTCGCCAGTGCGGCAGTTCTCCGAAGAGGACCGGGCCATGCTACAGGCTGTGATCGATAACACCCATGAGCAGTTCGTCCAGGCGGTGGCGGTCGGCCGAAAACTGCCGGTCGCAGAGGTGCGCAAGATTGCGGATGGTCGCATTCTCACTGGTGAGCAGGCCAAGACGCTTAAGCTGGTGGACCGTCTGGGAACATTGCAGGATGCCATTGAGGAGGCTGGGCGGCTGGCCGGTATCAAAGGTGAACCGGAGGTTGTTTTGCCGCCCAAGAAAAAAGTCAATTATCTGGATTTGCTGGCCGAGGGGGCGGAAAGTACGTTCAATGGCCCGCTGGGGCGAGCGGCCGGTGGCATGCGCCTGATGTACGAGGCGGAGTAGGGCGAAGCAAGTTTTTTTGCTTCGCCCTGGTTGCCATTGCCATCAACGGGCGAAGCAGATGAAGCATTTGTTCGCCCCTACGGTAATTCTTATTTCCGTTGCTTCAGGCGGTCATGGGCGTTCAGTAGGATCTTCTCGGTGGTTTGCCAGTCGATACAGGCGTCAGTAATGGAGACGCCGTATTTCAGTTGGCTGATGTCGGTCGGCACCTTCTGGTTGCCGGCTTCCAGATTGCTTTCGATCATCACTCCGGACAGGGATGAATTGCCTGACAGAATCTGCTGGATAACGCTGTCAAGCACCTCCGGTTGCTTTTGGTAGTCTTTGTTTGAGTTGCCGTGGCTGCAATCTACCATGATGGTGGGAAACAGGCCGTTCTTAGTGAGGCTCTCTTCAGTGAGCGCGATGTCTTCGGGATGGTAGTTGACTTTACGTGAGCCACCCCGCAGTACAATATGAACATCCGGATTGCCGGTGGTCTGGATTATTGAGGTACGACCCTCGCGGTTGATACCGAGGAAGCTGTGCGGATGCTGCGCGGCTTTCATTGCATCGATGGCGATCTGCAGGTTGCCGTCGGTACCGTTTTTAAATCCTACCGGGAAGGAAAGCCCACTGGACATCTCGCGGTGGGTTTGTGATTCGGTGGTGCGAGCGCCGATGGCGCCCCAACTGATCATATCGGCTACATATTCGGGAGTGATCGGGTCGAGCATTTCGTTGGCTACAGGCACTCCCAGTTGGGTGATGCGGCTTAAAAGACCACGAGCGATGCCGAGTCCCTTGGAAATCTGATGGGTGCTGTTCATGTCCGGGTCGTTGATCAGCCCCTTCCAGCCGACAGTGGTGCGCGGTTTCTCAAAGTATACCCGCATGATCAGTAAAAGCTGGTCGCTTACCCGCTGGGAGAGGATTGCCAGGCGTTTGGCGTATTCCACGGCAGCATCCGGGTCATGGATCGAACAGGGGCCAACCACGACCATCAGGCGTCGGTCGCGACGATGGAGGATGTCCTTGATCCGTTCGCGGCTCCTGCTTACGAATTCACGGTCGATTTCTGAAAGTGGAAAAACCTGACGCAGGTCGGCTGGGGCGATGATTGGGGTGATCCCGGAGATTTTAAGGTTGTTGGTTTTGATCATGATATGTTTTCCGTTTCCTTAATAATGAAGTAACCTATTCTTTTTAGTGTTTTTCTGCCAGTTTGTCAAAGGGGAATCCAGTTATATGAAGCGCGCGGTTTTTTTGGACAGGGATGGAACGATCAACCTGGAGAAAGATTATCTACACCGGATCGAGGATTTTGAATTCGTTCCGGGAGCGCCGCAGGCGATCAGGTTGCTGAATGAGGCAGGGCTGCTTGTGGTGGTTGTCACCAATCAGTCCGGCGTTGCGCGGGGGTACTACACAGAAGATGATGTTGAGATTCTTCATCGCCACATTGCCAGGGAGCTGGAAACGTCGGGCGCGAGGGTTGATGCCTGGTTTTACTGTCCGCACCACCCCGCAGGGAAGGGGAGTTACTCCTTGCCTTGTCGTTGTCGCAAGCCTCTGCCGGGCATGCTCCTGGATGCCGCTTGTCGCTTGGATATAGACCTGAAAACGTCGGCCATGATTGGAGATAAACTGGCCGATGTCGAGGCTGCAATCGCCGCAGGATGCAGGCCGATCCTGGTGAGGAGCGGTTATGGAGCTGCTGAAGAGGCACACTTGCCTGGCGGTGTCGATGCCTATCATGATCTGCTTGCTGCAGTCAAGTCCGTGATCAAGGCCAATGATCCAGTTTGACAGGTAACAGGCAGGTGTGTAGAATCTAAAATTTAATAAAATAACCAGAAGGATTCATTTATGGCAACAGGCATCACCAAAGGTATTATCCTGGCTGGCGGATCCGGCAGCCGCCTCTTTCCGTTGACACTGGTGGCAAGTAAGCAGTTGCAGCCGGTATATGACAAGCCGATGATCTATTACCCACTGGCAACCTTGATGACAGCTGGTATCCGGGATGTTCTGCTTATCTCCACCCCTCATGATATCCCGCGCTTCGAGGCGCTTCTGGGTGACGGATCTCGTTGGGGCATCACCATCTCCTATAAGGTGCAGCCGGAGCCCAAAGGGATCGCCCAGGCTTTTTTGGTAGGAGAGGAGTTTATTGATAATCAGCCGGTTAGCTTGATATTGGGCGACAATATCTTCTATGGCAGAATGAACCTGGACCGGATCGTGACCGATTTTCAAGGCGGCGCACGTATCTTCGGCTACCAGGTGCATGACCCTGAACGCTATGGCGTCGTCGAATTCGATGGCGGTGGCAAGGTGCTCAGTATCGAGGAAAAACCCCATAAACCCAAATCCCATTATGCCGTCCCTGGCCTGTATCTGTATGACGAACAGGTGGTCAACGTTGCCAAATCAATCGCGCTCTCGCCGCGCGGCGAATTGGAAATCACCGACATCAACCTGGAGTACCTCAGACGTGGTGAGCTGATGGTTGAGAAGTTGGGGCGGGGTATCGCCTGGCTGGACACGGGGACGCATAAAAGCCTGTTGGAAGCCAGTATCTTTATAGAGACCATCGAATCTCGCCAGGGTCTCAAGATTGCCTGCCTTGAGGAGATCGCCCTCCGCCGTGGTTTCATCGATTGCGAACAGATGCGCACGGTGATCGACGCAACTCCCAATTCGTCATATCGCGATTATCTGCTGCGAGTCTACAGCGAGGCTGAGCTCTGTGGCATCCAATAAGTCAACGGTATGCAACGGGGGAGGTTGTAAATCGGTCGTGGTCTGCCGCAATTTAGCTCCTTCGGGATTAACATATGGACTTGTTTAAAAAATATGGTTTCATAGCGCTGATCGGCACGGGTGTCTTTGTAGCGCTGATTTTCTATTCGCTCAATGTACCTCGCAATCGCGAGGCCAACTTCGTCGAGCGTGGCGCCATGACCGTTTTTGCGCCGATCCTAAAGCCGGCAGCGCGTTTAAGTGGTTTTTTTGAGGATATCTGGGATGGCTACATCAACCTGGTGAATGTCCAACGTGAGAACCTGATGTTGCGCGATGAGATCAAGGAGCTGAATGCAAGGGTGGTGGCAGGCAACGAGGCTGTTAAGTCCAACCAGCGGCTGGAATCCCTGCTGGAGATGAAAAATACGGTCAATGCCCCAATCCTCACGTCTATGGTGGTTGGAGAAGATGTTTCCTCCTGGTTCCGTACCATGATTATCGACCGGGGCAGCACCAGTGGTATTCGCAATGGGATGGCAGTGGTTGCGGCTGACGGGGTGGTGGGGCAGATTGTCAAGGTAGCTCCTTCCACATCGCGAGTGCTTTTGCTTAGCGACCATGCCAGCGGAATTGCCGCTACCATCCAGCGCTCACGTGCTCGCGGGGTAGTCAAGGGCAAGGGGGATGGGCTCTGTTCCCTGGAGTTCGCGACCCGCGAGGAAGATGTCAAGGTCGGGGATATCGTGGTTAGTTCCGGTGTCGGTGGCGTATTTACGAAAGGACTTTCAATTGGGGAAGTCACCATGGTTAAACGGGGCGAGTATGGTATCTTTCAGACGGTGACCATCCGACCCGCTGTGAACATAGCTCACCTGGAAGAGGTGCTGGTTGTGATGCGGGGTGGCTATGAGTAGGCGCAGCGCTCTGCTGCTTATCTGTGCTGTCGTATCCGCAGTGGTTTTCCAGGCGGCAGTATTGCCGATCCACCTTGCTACCCCATTTAAACCCGATCTGCTGTTGATTATCATGGTCTTCCTGGCGCTGCGCGGTTCCTTTGAGCTCGGCACCCCCACGGCATGGCTCCTGGGGCTGCTGAAGGATGTCTTTAGCGGACTTTATCTGGGATTGAATGCCTTCAGCTTTCTGCTGGTCTTTCTAGTCATCAAAAGTGTAGCTGACCGGCTTTATGCCGAGAGCGGTTTTTTGTTCGTAGTCACGGTTGTTGTTGCAACCTTGATCTCTGCAACTGTTAACTTGCTACTGCTGCTCATGTTTACCCAGACCCCTGGTATTGTCTATTCCATGATCGCTGGTCTCATCCCCCATATCCTTGTCAATTCTTTCGCCGCCTCGCTGGTTGCCCTCTTGCCCGCTTTTGCACGCGATCAGGATGTTGCATGAAAGAGCAACGTTTTGTTCGTGAGATCATGGCGTCGAAGCGGAGGATCCTGCTGCTGTCCTTTGTAGTCGGAGCAATCTTCTTTTTGCTGCTGCTGCGTTTGTGGCATCTGCAGATTCTCAGTGCAGATGATTATCGCAGCAGGTCCGAGAACAACCGTTTGCGTTTTGTACCGGTGGCCGCCTCGCGCGGGGCGATCATGGACCGCAATGGCAAGGTATTGGTGAGCAACCGGCCTTCCTTCAGCCTGGCAGTGGTTCCCCAGGAAGTTAAGGACAAGGAAGCACTTCTGGATCAGCTTGCAGCACTTCTGACTCTTGATCGCAAAGAATTGGCTGAACGCTGGGATAAAAATAAAGGGCGGGCCAAATATTACCCGATTGTGCTGGCTTCCAACATCAGTCGGGACCAGGTGGAGATTGTTGAGGAGAACCGCCTCCGCCTGCCGGGGGTTGAAATCGAGATGAAGCCTGTGCGCGAGTATTCCGGCGGGATGCTGGCCGCGCACCTTTTGGGGTACATCGGCGAGGTTTCCGAGGACGAACTGAACAACAAGGGCTACGAAGATTATAACCCCGGAGATTACATCGGCAAAAATGGAATCGAACGGAGTTGGGAGCAGGAACTGCATGGAAATGATGGTGGCCGGCAGTTGGAGGTGGATGCCCGTGGTCGCGTTTTGCGGATTATTTCAGAGACCTATCCCACGGTAGGCAACAGCGTGGTGTTGACTATTGATTTGAATGTTCAGCAACAGGCGGAGCGGGCCTTTGGAGACCAGGCGGGCGCGGCTGTTGCCATGGACGTAAATACCGGTGAAATTCTGGCATTTGTCAGCAATCCAGGTTTTGATCCGGCACTGTTCAGCGGGAAACTGCCGGCGGAAAAATGGCAGGAGTATCTGGAGGATAAACGTCACCCACTGGAGAATAAGGCCTTGACCGGTCAGTACCCGCCCGGGTCGACTTTCAAGATCATCACCGCTCTGGCAGGCTTGGAAACTGGCAAAATCAACGAGTCGACTTCTGTGAACTGCAGCGGTTCTTATGACTTGGGCACCTCTACCTTCAAGTGCTGGAATAAGCGCGGCCATGGAACAACCAGTCTGAAGAAGTCGCTGCGCGAATCGTGCGATGTCTATTACTACCAGTTGGGCGAGCAGTTGGGGGTGGACCTTATTGCCGCAACAGCTAAAAAATTCATGCTCGGTTCACCCTTGGGCATCGGAATGAATTATGAGAAGCCCGGCATGATCCCAACTGCGGAATGGAAACAGAAACGGTTCGGCAAACGCTGGTATCATGGTGAAACCCTGCCGGTAGCAATCGGTCAGGGCTACGTGCTGATGACACCCATTCAGATGGCCTCCATGATCGCTACAGTGGCTAACGAGGGTACTATTTATCGACCGCGCCTGGTGAAACGCATCGTGGATGCCGATGGCAAGCCGCTCAAGGAGTTCAAGCCGGAAACTCTTGGTTCGACCGGGATATCGGCGGACAAGTTCCGGCTGATCAAGCAAGGGTTGTATTCTGTTGTGAACGATGCCGGCGGCACCGGCGCTGCGGCGCGTCTCGGGGATATCAAGGTTGCCGGCAAGACCGGTACTTCACAGGTCGTAAAGCTTCGAGACAGCAAACAGGGCACACCCTATCAATATCGCGATCACGCCCTGTTTGTGGCCTTTGCCCCCTACGACAAGCCGGAGATTGCCGTGGCGGTGGTGGTTGAGCATGGTGAGCATGGTGGTTCAGCAGCAGCCCCTATTGCCGGGCGTATTCTTCGTGCCTGGTTCGATACCAAAAAACCACCCCAGAAGGCACAGATTCGCAGTAGTGACGATGATGA
>MHXL01000182.1:0-1779 GCA_001824455.1 Desulfuromonadaceae bacterium GWB2_53_15 | reverse complement strand
GGGATGGGGATGGGGAAGATACGACGTCAAGCAGCCAGCCGGGATTGAAGGAGGGCGCTGCCAATGATTGACCGCAGATTGCTGACCAATATTGACTGGATGCTGACCGGACTGGTAGTGGCCATCTGTCTGCTTGGCATCCTTAATATTTATAGCGCTACAACCCCCTATAAAATAGTTGGAGCACCCTATTACATCAAGCAGTTCAACTGGATGCTGTTCGGCATGTTCGTTGCTGTGCTTGCCTGCAGCATCGACTACCATATTCTGGAGGATTTCTCCTACTGGCTCTACGGCTTTTTGATTTTGCTGTTGTTGGCGGTTCTGATTGTCGGCAGGCGGTCCATGGGGGCCACTCGCTGGCTAAATCTGGGGTTATTTAATATACAGCCCTCTGAATTGATGAAGATCGTCATCATTGTTACCTTTTCACGTTTTTTCAACAACTTCCACGCCATCGGCGGCCTGTCTGTAAAGGATATGCTTTTTCCGCTGGGAATCCTGTTGGTGCCGGTCGCGCTGATCATGAAACAGCCTGATCTGGGAACGGCCATCCTTGTCCTGCTGATTGCCCTCTCCATGACGGTCTATGTCGGACTGCGCTGGACTGCGATCGTGACCTTCATCCTTGTAACCATACCGATTGCCTGGCTGGCCTGGGCCAAGTTGTTGCATCCTTACCAGAAAAACCGAATTCTCGACTTCCTCAACCCGGAACGCTCCCGTTTGGGTAGCGGTTATAACATCATCCAGAGCAAAATCGCAGTCGGGTCCGGTGGAATAATAGGTAAGGGTTTTGTCAAAGGGACGCAGTCCCAACTCCGTTTCTTGCCGGAGCAGCATACCGATTTCGCTTTTTCCGTATTTGCCGAGGAGTGGGGTTTTATCGGTTGCCTGGTGCTGATGGTCCTGTACCTGTCACTGGTGGTGTGGGGACTCAATATCGCCCGGCGCTGCAACGATCGGTTTGGCGGTCTACTTGCCGTGGGAGTCACTGCCATGCTCTTTTGGCATATTGTCATCAATATGGGAATGGTGATGGGCATGTTTCCGGTGGTGGGTGTGCCGTTGCCTTTTTTTTCCTATGGCGGTACCTCCATGATCACCTCTATGGTAGGAATCGGTATTCTTCAGAATATCAGCATGCGCAGGTTCATGTTCTGATACATGAGGGGGGGGGCTTTCCAGTATGCTCTCGGCAGTTGCTAATGCAGGGAATTGTTCAAGGGATTGCCACGTCAAGAGTCCGGTCGGTACTAGCCTGGAACATGTTGTTCGTCTTGACTTTTCTGTTTGATTTCCCGTACACTTCATAGGTTAATAAGGTAGCTGTCAATATTAGATAAGGAATTTGTTATGATTTTGAAGTCAGTATTGCTCGGAATAGGTATTTTAACAATTGTCTGTGCTGTGCCACTGTATTCATCTGCCCAGGAAGATAATATTGTGGTGGCAGTGGTAAATGGCTCGAAATTGAAAAAAGCGGATCTTGATCAGGAATTGTGGAAACTGTTGCCTGAGAACAGGGCCATTCATGGTAAGGTTGCTGCTGACAAGATGGAGAGAATTCGTAAGGAAGCCATGCAGAAACTTGTGGAAACAGAACTCCGGTATCAGGATGCCAGTGCAAAGGGAATGAAGCTCAGTAAAAGCGAACTTAATGAAGAGATAGAAAAAATTTCCAGCCGTTATAAAACCAACAAGGCGTTTAAATCGTCGGTTTCAGCAGCTGGTTTTGATGAAAAGAGTTTTGCTTTGCTTGTGGAGCGCACCGTGCTT
>MHXL01000181.1:9902-13777 GCA_001824455.1 Desulfuromonadaceae bacterium GWB2_53_15 | reverse complement strand
CCTGCTTCAATGCTTCAATGCAGCGGTCATGTCGGTAGCGATCATCCCGGCTACGACTGCATTGACACGTATCCCCATCGGTCCTGCCTCACGGGCAAGGACTTTTGTAAAACTGATGGCGGCGCCTTTGGATGCAGCGTAATTAGCCTGGCCCATGGTCCCGACAATAGCGGAGACCGATGAAATATTCACAATATTGCCTTGGCGGCGCCCCATCATCTTCCGCAACCCCCACTTGCAGCAGTGAAAAAGCGAATTGATGTTTGAACCGATGACCGCGTCCCAGTCCTCATCCGACATCATGGCCAGGAAACTATTCCTGATAATACCGGCGTTGTTCACCAGGACATCGATATAGCCTGACTCAGCGGCAGCTGTATTGATCAATCCGGTCGCGCCCTCTGAGGTAGACACGTCGGCCTTGACCACCGAAATCGTCCCGACCAGTCCTTTAGCCTCAGCAATCAATGACTGTGCCGTTTCTTCATTGTTCAGGTAGGCTGCAAAGACCGTGGCGCCTTCTCGGGCAAATGCCAGGGATATGGCCCTGCCGATACCCCTGGTGCCGCCGGTAACAATAACGATTGAATCCTTGAACTCCATGCACACCCCAAAAAAGGAAGATAATCTGATTAGCTACTATAATTGTCAGGCAGCAAAATGTCCAGAGCATGCCTGCAGCAGAAAGGCAGAAAAGCCCATGAGTTGCGATGGTGCAAACTCATGGGCCTCGAAATCGACCACCCCTAAGAGCTATCCGTTAGTTAAAGAACAAACGAAAGCCAACAATGCTGGAAACACTGGATGGGTTGAAATTACCTTGCGCTCCGGTACTATTTTTAATGTCTGTATCAAGGGCGCTGAGCAGATTTAGCTCTGCCATGACAGCCACTTGCTTGTGAATAAAGTAGTCCACACCGCCCCTGCCATGGATACCAACTGTCGTATCCACGTCATGCCTGCTACCAGATGGATGATCATAATCGCTTAGAAGGATATCAAGACCTGCTCCAACATAGGGAACCAATTTTTTGTGAGCTACCTCGAAACGATACTGCATGCCAATAGCGATATCGGTGATACCAAAATCACCGGCACTGCCGCTTCTGGGAAAGTCAGAGCCAAACTCGGTACGGGTAACATCGATCTCAGCTGCGAAATGATCGTCTATGCCGTACAATAAGCCGCCACCACCGACAAAACCGACATCGGGTTTGATCCTGCTGTCGCGGTAATCACTGTCGGCAGGGACCAGCATACCAATTTTGCCGGTTAGACCAAGGCGTCCTTTTATACTATCGGCCATTGCAGTGCCGGATGTCATTGAAACGGATGCAGCAAGACAGGCCAAAACAAGAAGCTTTTTCATTTTTTTCCTCCAGTTAGGTTTTTATTCATTTGAATATTTTACACTACAACCAGCATTGTATCAACCTTCCAATTTTTATATCTCACTGTAAATCAGGCTAGCGGATGGTGATAGCTCCGCACGAGACCCTTGATTCTAGTGCACACAATCGCAATTGATCTTGAAAAACCAAAGGGCATCCATCAGCTAACGGTCAGGACTTTCATGCACACCTCAACCAGGCGATCATACTATCAACCCGTTCCGCGATCACGCTCGGCAGCCTGTACTGAAGCACACCGCCCAGGTCGGTCAGGGCATGAGTCGTTACGCCGATGGCCAGCATGCGGCCATCATTGCCCAATATTTCATTGACAAAGACCAGGGTTGCTGTCTCTCCGGGGCGCAGACTGGTACGTACGACGATCTCCTCCTTGAAACGGGCCGGACTCAGGTACTTGATCTCCAGGCTGACAACCAGGCCGAGAAAACCCACTTCCCCCAGTTGTTGCGCATCGATCCCGAAACGCCCGGCCAGGTCGTTTCGGCCGACCTCCATCCAGGCCACGTAATGGCCGTGCCAGGCCACGTTATAGGCGTCAACCTCGTTGAAACGGACTTGTAAATGGGTCTCGTGATATCTCATGGTTGGCTGTCTATCCATCGGTTGAATTTTGTCAGGGCCGTTCCGCAGCCCACCTCCTGAAAGCGGTGCACCCCGCGAAGACGGAGGGCATGATAAGTTTTTTCCCAAAACACCGGACGGCAAAGCTCGTCCACCAGAAAAGCGGGGATATCCGAAGCAGTCAACTGGCGTTGACCAAGATGATCCAACAGCGGCACCTGAGGTTCACGAAAGGTATAGTCCGCCACGATCCGCTGCAGGTCATCGCTGATCGCCGCGACCAGCGGCGTGTGAACGGGAGCATCGCTTGGAAAAAGTTTAACCGAAAAGGCACCGGCCGCCGCGGCTTCCGCCACGGCCAACTCGATCTGCTTGCGTTCGCCTGCCAGCAAAAAATGCTGCGAGGTATTATGGTTGGCCAGATAAACATCATTATTGACCGCAACTGAAACCAGCGGATCAAAAGCCAGACCAATGACACTAGCCACAGCATACTCCCGCTTAGCCCCCATGGTTGTCAAGCAGGTGCCAATGCGGGCGGTCAACGCCAGGGCCGATGCGCTATCCACTGATCCACAGGCCGCCAGAGCTGAATAGATCCCCATGCTGTGTTCGGCAATCACATCCGGCACTCCCCCTTGACGCAAAAGCTGATTGTAGCGGTACAAACTCATGGTCGTGCCGAACAGTTGGAGCCGAACATTCTCGGTCATGTGGGGGACGGTCAAGCTGCCATCAAGTGGATTGAAACCGGTAATATCTTGACAATGGCAGGCCATGTCATGAAAGGCAGGTACCTCCAGCGGCATGTCGTTTCTTGCCATCGGCTGGCCAGGGAACATAAAGCAGATCATGATTGTTTATCCTTACAAGCAGGCGGTCGCGTAGCCAGATGCTCCCGCATGTATTCGGCCGGTTTCATCATGCGCTGCGTCCGCCAGAGCACCCGCATGATGTATGGTATCTGGCCGGGCCGCACTTGGCGAATCCAGTCCATAATGCCCTTGTCACCGCCAGTATTGAGGATCGAGCGTCGCCAGGTTTCAGCATACAGTTCAAAGAAACGCTCCGCGCCGATACGCGGTTCCCACAGCAGATGATGCATATCGTAATTAGACCATTGCTGACCGGCAACCCGCTCGGCCATCTGGCGATGGAACTCGGTGCCCGGCAGGGGGGTGCGGATGGTGAATCCAGCCCGCTGCAGCCCATATTGATCAACAAAAGCCCATAATTCCTGAAAATCATCCTCGTCCCAGTCCGCATCAACCAGGAAATTGCCGTTAATCCCGAATTTCAACGAACGGGCAATCCGCACCGCTTCAATACTGTCTTCCAGGCCAGCCCCCTTGTCCAGATTATCCAGACCTTGGTCGCTAGCCGCCTCCAGGCCGAGAAAAATGTCAAAATCCTTGGCCAACGGCCGCCAGGCTTCCATCAGATCGGCGCTTCTCCGAATAAGGTCGGTACGGGTCTGCACCAGAATCCAGCGTTTATAGATGCCGCGTCGTTTCAATGCCTTCGCCAACGCCAGGCTGCGCTCCGGATTGTACCAGAACAGGTCATCAGCCACAAAGATCGCGTCTCCACAGGTGGCAAAATCCTCAACCACCGCATCCAGATTACGTTCCCGGCAGGAGCGCTCGTAGAGTTGCCAGACCGAACAGAACGAGCAGTTATGCGGGCACCCGCGGGCGGTCTCGATCAGCCAGACCGGTTTGAAGAGCAGGCAGTGATAGCCGGAGCGATGCCGTTCAATCAGGTGACGGGCCGGCAAGGGCACCAGGTCAAGGCTCGTACGCTCCGCCAGGCGTTGAGTGCTGACCCAGCCGTTGCTGGTTCTCAGGCGCAGGCCAGGGACCTCGGCCAAGCTCCTCCCCTGCTCCACGGCCTCGGCAACGG
>MHXL01000181.1:8124-9892 GCA_001824455.1 Desulfuromonadaceae bacterium GWB2_53_15 | reverse complement strand
CTCATCGCCGTCATCAACCGAAATGGCATCGATCTCACCGCATTCCAGGGCGGCCGGATAGGCCGCTGCGGCGTGCCCGCCGACCAGGATAAATGCTTCAGGACTGACTCTCCGCACCTCGCGAGCTGTCTCGATAATCTGGTCGAACTCCAAGGCGTGCAAACATCCGATGCCGACCATGCGGGGGCGGGTTTGCCTGATCCAACTGCCTAGACTTGGCCGGAAGCGCAGATCAGCAATAGTTACTTCATGCCCCTTGGAGATGAGCGCCGTCCCAAGGTATTCAAGCCCCAACGGCTCAACACAAAAGAAGGGACCCAACCCGAAGCGGTCGTTACCGGGATGAGGGCGCAGCAACAGTATCTTCATGCCATTCCCGTATAATTGTCAACCTCACCCTGGTGCGGGGCCTCAAGGTGCTGAGTATGGTGCGAGTCCATATCCTCACCGTAGACCCCTCCGCGACGCAGGCAATTGTAGACAAGATTTGTGAAATAGGCAGATTTACCGGCCATGACCCGTGAAAAAATGGAGGGCCAGCGATAGACTTCCCGTCGTGCCGCAATCCACCCCTGATAAAGCACTTCTGGGCTCATCAGCTTGGGACGAAACACAACCTGGTTGTGATCATAGCGCTGCCAGTCCTTGTGAAGCAGCCTTCCCTCCCCGTCAAACTGACGAAACAGAGCAGTTCCGGGATAGGGGGTCAGGATGTGCAAGGTCGGTATACTGGGACGACACTCTTCAAGATAGCGGATCGTGGTTTCGAAAACGCTCTCGTCATGGTCGTCGAAACCGAAGATCATGGACGCCTCCAGAACGATCCCGGCATCCCTGACGCGCTTGATAAGGTCTGACTGGGAATAACGGCTACCGGTCTTTGGATGGTTGGCATAGGCGCCGGCCACCGACTCCAAGCCGACAAATATGCCGATACAGCCGGATCGGGCCAACAAACGGACCAGCTCCGGGTCTTCTGCAAAGCGCAGATTGGCCTGCCCACCCCAACGGAGGCCCATGCCGGCCATTCCCTTCAGGATCGGCCTTGCCCGCTCAGGGTCTCCCAGGATGTTGTCATCCAGCAGGACCGTCAGCTTGCGATCGAAGGTGCGCATCTCGGCCAGAATATCCTCGGGGTCTCGGTAACGAAAAGAGCTGCCAAAATAGGGGGTCACCGTGCAGAACTGGCAATCGTAGGGGCAGCCCCGGCTGGCTTGCAAGGTCTGGGTGGTGAGATACTTCCGGCCGGCAAGAATGTCCGTGCGTGACCAGGGGATCAGCAGGGTGTCGCCGGTGGGTATGGAACTGTATCGCGGGGCAAGCTTTCCGGCCTGCAGATCCGCCAGCAGCTGGGACCAGACCGGTTCGACCTCCCCGATTACCACAGCATCGGCATGCAGGAGCGCCTCGTCCGGCAGCACCGTAGCATGCATCCCTCCCAAGATCACCGGTATGCCGAGCGACCGGAAACGGTCGCCAACCTGATAGGCCCTGACCGCCTGATGGGTCATGGCTGTTATTCCGACAACATCAAACTCCTCCCCAAAGGGAATATCCTCGTGAAGTTCATCAGCCAGAACAACATCCCATTCCGGCGGTGTCGCCGCAGCCACCAATTTCAGGGACAGTGAGGGGAGCTGAAAACGCTTCACCCAGCCTAGCTTGTGGGTGGATGGATACACCAGAAGCATGCGCGGACGTTTCAGCATCTAATATAGCAATCGCCGTGATTGATTGCGTGGAACATAATCATTTGCTGTTTTCGGAA
>MHXL01000181.1:0-7923 GCA_001824455.1 Desulfuromonadaceae bacterium GWB2_53_15 | reverse complement strand
ATCATCTGCTTGACTTTCACAATCAGATCTTCGGACATATAAACCCCTCCCAAGGAAAATTAACTTTTCAAGACGACAATAACCTGAAATTATTTCTTGTTCTCCCAGAACTCGTAATAATTGTACCATTGGTCGGGGTACTCTCGTATATAGCGCTCAAACACCGCCAGCAATCGCGCCATTCCGGAACGTATGGCGTCGCCATGCTCCCCGTGACCGCCACGGAAGAAGATCGGCTCCTCCATGATGGTTGCGTAGCGGCCCTTTTCCAGCAGAACAAACACCGGGATCACCGGCGCACCGCTGACCAGGGAAAGATAGCCCGCCCCCACCGGGATGTTGGTCGGTCGGCCAAAAAAATCGATCGGGATGGTCTTGGAGGAACCATCCCGATCACCAAGAATCGCCAGCACCTCGTTTCGCCTTAGAGCATTAACCGCCTCGACTATGGCAAGCGGCGAGGCATCATGCCGGTCTACGTAAATGAAACGGATGCCGCGTTCATTCCGCAAACGCTCCCGGGACTTGTTGAAACGCTCGTCCGGTTCCCGGAAGGTCAGGACATTTACCGGATACCCCTGGTCTGCCAAGGCCGCCGCCCCCAGCTCCCAGTTGCCCAGATGGGGAGACACCAGGATGGCGCCGGTCCCTGCCGCCAGTGCGTCATCCATCGGTTTTGAATCGCCGCGCCGCCCAACAAGGGAGTGCAGTTCAGGACCGGAAAGGCGCGTCATCAGCATGATGTCGCACCAGTTGCGGGCAAACTTGTAATACGAAGAGATGATTAAGGGCTCAACCCAAAGGCGACCGGTTACAACCCGCAGATTCGAGCGTGCAGCTCGGCGCTGTCTTCCTGTCAGGCAGTAAACAACTATTGCCGTAATAAAGGCCAGAGGCGGAAAAAACCCGCGCGGAACCATCATTGTAAACATATTGATAAAAAACAGGTTTATGTTGTTATAAATTGCCATGAATTAATAGAACTGACCCCAGGCGTAATCAACATGGAAAATGACCAAAAGTAGATTCATTTTTGCCGGGTCGTCTTTTTCTGTTTGACCGGATGGTCAGCAAACTCCATATCCCAGACCAGATCCGCAATCTCGCCGTAGGCGCTGGAGTATGCGTCCATCTTGTCAGCCAGTCCGGTAAAGATCTCTTCGGCGCCTTCATGGGTTGCATAGGCGCCTTCGCTGGCAAAGATCTCCCTGCCCACGTCGGGATGGTCGATCAACATGCAGGGACGTAGCAGGTTCTCATGCTGACCCTGTTTTTCCCTGATCTTCCTGAAGAACGCCGATGCCAACGCATCGCGCAGGGAAGTCCTACGGATGTTATCCACCGCCACGTGACAGAACACGCACGGTTCGATATCTCCGTTGGCATTGATGTGAAAATATTTTCTGCCTCCGGCGAGACAGCCGGAAACCATCGGTCCATCATTCCAGAAATCGATAAAGAGCATCGGCTTGCTGTCACGGAACCCGGCCACGCTGCGACGCAGGTGATCCCGCTGATCCGGTGCTGGCATCAGTCCGGTGTCCGGATTTCTCCCAACAGGGACATAAGAGAAGAGCCACAGGGCAAAGACCCCCTTGGCTAGAAGCATGTCAATGTACTCGGGGTTCGTGATGATGTGAGAGTTTTTGCTGGAATGGGTGAATGAGCCGCAGAAGGAGAGCCCCCCTTCGCGCAACAGGTCCATGGCCCGTATGACTTTTTTGAAATGACCTGCACCGCGACGTTCGTCAGTCTCCAACTCGTACCCTTCCAGGGAGAAAGAAGGCATGACATTGCCCACTTCAGTCAACTTCTCGACCATCTTTTCGTCGATCAGGCCGCCGTGGGTGAAGACCAGAAAGGCCATGTCGCTGTGTTTCTTGAATATGTCAAAGATACCCTCCATGTAAAAGGGTTCACCGCCGGAGATGACGGCAAAGTAGATGCCCATCTCCTTCATCTGCATCAGGATTGAATCAAGCTCGTCCAGGGAAAGTTCCAGAGATTTACCGTAGTCGCCGGCATAGCATCCGTAGCATTTCAGGTCACACTTCATGGTGGGACTGATCACAACCGTAGAGGGGGGGTAGAATCCGTTGGCATCGCCCCATTCCTTACGCTTGTTGGTGCCGTTTAACAGATGATTGATGGCCAGATTGCTGATCCACTTGTCGCGTTGGTTGGGGTGCAGGTCACGCAGGATGCGGCGAGGAAACTCAATGCTGGGATGCTTATCACGGACCAGTCCCCTGATCCAGCGGATACGTTCCTTATAGTAGTCCTTCTTGGGAACCATCTCCATCAGATGGGTCATCTTGATCAGCGTCTCATCAGAGGAGTTGGTCGCCATGGACAGGAGATAGGTCAAAACCTTTTCCTTGGTATAATCTTTCAACGTCTGAATCATTAAAGCTCCTGTTACATGTGGCGTAAAAATATTTTACAGATATTCCAGGTATCGCGCACCGGGCGAAAATGACTGGTGGAACGCCCATCGGCAACCCGGGCAGCCACCGGGAGGGAAGCAACCTTGGAGCCTTTTCTCCATGCCTTCATGAGTACTTCCATCTCAAGGTCATAACCGTCTGCAACCAGAGTGACAGACCTGAGGAGACCGGAAGAGTAAAATCGGAATCCGGATTGGCTGTCCGAAATTTCAAATCCGGTCCGTTTTCTCATGCACCAGACACCAAAGCGGTTCCAGGAGGCACGCAGTCCGGCCATCTTTTCAAACTGTGTGTGACGGGACGCTATTAGCAGATCTATGCCGTTATCCCGGGCGTATTCGTAAAGATGAGATACGGCTGACACGTCATGCTGACCATCGGCATCCAGTGTAATCACCGCATCAAAGCCCTGTTCAAGAGCCCAGGCAAAACCGGTCCGCAGCGCCCTTCCCTTCCCTTGATTATGCTCGTGCCGCAAGATAACTACCGGAAGTGTTGCAACCACGAAAGCCGTTCCGTCCGTTGAACCGTCATCCACAACCACAACCGGAACACCCCCATCAAGACATTCCGCGACAACAGCGCCAAGAGTCTTTTCAGCATTAAACGATGGGATAAGAATGCAGTAGGTCATCGGCAATCAGTTCTTTCAACGTAGTAAAACGAAAACCCTCCAGCAATCTCCGTATCCGTGGCAAGGCATCATTCCTGGTCCCATAGGCGGCAAAACGTTTCAGCAGAGGGAGACTGAGTCGTGGACCATCAGGGTCCACATCCCGTGGATGCAGATACAACACAGCCGGGTTACCGGATGCATTCAAGCGCCCGACTGAAGACTCAACCAGCGCTGTGGGAAAAAACCTGAAGCCCCAGCCGCCACCCGTCGGCAGGTTTCCAAGCCACGTCGGCGTAACCAGAGGAGGAAATTCACACAATTCCCCGCCAGTGCTACCGAGCCTGTAAGGAACCCGCAATCCCTTGCGGTCACCGATGAAGGGCAGTGGGCTCAAACTGGAATCATACCGATACCCCCGTTCGACAAGAACATCGTGAACCCAGGGAGTCCGGGCAGATACTGACCACTGAGGCGCCCGGAAACCAACCGGCAGATAACCGGCCTGGGCCTGAATAACATCCTCGGTTTGTGCCAATTCAGCCCGGAACTGATCCGGAGTCAGCTGATGTACCAATTCATGCGACCAACCGTGGGATGCAACCTCATGGCCTTCAGCGGCAATAAGCTTTACCAACTCGGGTTCTGCTGCGGCTAAAGACCCCAGAACAAAAAAGGTGGACTTTACATTGAATTCATTCAGCAACTTCAATATGCGTTCTGTTGCCGCGAATACCCGCCAACTGTTCCGTGGGATTGATTGCTTTCGCTCAACACCGCAGACGTGGTACCAATCTTCTACATCAATTGTAAGGGCATTGAAAAACACAGCCACCCCGCATAAAGAATCTCCCTATTGATTTTACGTGTTTATAATATTTAGTCAACAACCACCTAAAAAAGCGCACCTTTTCGAGAAGTTACTATCCAAGGAACCGTGATATTTTATTTAACAGAAATATGCTATGCAAACCATTATACATATAGATAATGGTCCTCACGCAAGTCTGAGTACGGCAGCAGGTAAGGACATAACAACAAATTTGTTTAACAGAAAATATGACAGCGCTCATGCCTGCAACATGGTAAATCGCAACTAACGTGCCAGAGCAGACTTGCAGACCCTTCGAGTGCAAGGCCGCGATTATATGCGGTTAATTGAAGTAGCTCGTGCCTAATGGGGGCGGGGCAGTCAGCTGAATCCGTCAGGTTTAACATAACTGCCATATATGGCGGTCAACGTTGGAACAGTGGTGGAACCTTCCTAAGCTACTTGCCATCAGATGAAACAAAACTGGTAACAATAAAAGGAGCCCACACATTGTCTCACTGGAAAACATTCCTCTTTTTCGGATTGCTCGCCATTCTTTCCACGGCATTGCCTGTATCAGCCGACAACCCGGTCTCCAGTGCGAAGAGAGAATACGGAGTCCTCGTTGGTTACGGCATCTCGCATATCGGATTCGGCGAGACTCGTCACCAAGTGCAGACCATGGATACAATTATCCGTGCCGGTTTTTTTCTTTCGGATGAGATAGGCAAAGGGAGTTGGTATCAAGGGCGCCACGAGGTTCTGCTGGAACTCCCCTACCACCTGGCGACAGATCATAGCGGGCGGTCCATGGCAGGGTTATATGTACTTGGTCACTGGCGGTTTACCGGGATTGACGCAATAGTTCCCTACGTACTGGCAGGTGGCGGGCCGTTGTATGTAGATCTGGGACTGCCAACCATGGGAACAAAACTGTGCTTCAGCTATCAGGGGGGAACCGGGCTGCAATATTTAATAGATAAGAAGACCGCCCTGAATCTGGAGTACAGATATCATCACATTTCAAATGCAGGCACAGCCGAGCCTAACGAACCGATCAACTCCAGCAAGATACTGCTGGGTATATCAGTGTACTATTGAACAACTTTGAGAACATGATAAGTCCTAACTCAGATAAAACAGAATAAAAATTATCTGAATTCTTGTCAAAGGCATCAAGTATCGATCATTGTCTTATCGAATGCCACCTCATACTGTCCCATTCCGAATGTTGCGCCTTTTCCGACATGAACATATGTACCGAGCAGCAAAAACGGCATAATTCCGCCGAAGTTTCCAATAAACCTCCCATGTCCGTTGATCCCGTTTATCTTTCGGATCCCGCCGGTGTTATGGCAAAAATGATCTTCCACACAGATAACCTGGTCAACCTGGATTGATAATGCCTTGAAGTCGCAATCAAACTCACATTCTGCATAATAATACGCCATCGAAGAAACCCGCCGCATCACGGAACGTGCAAATCGACTAAAATCAAACCTACTCAGATGACGACCATTCTCGAGCAACCTTAAGGGCGACAGCAACCGAATTTCAAGATCGCTACATTCCCGTGTATGAATTTGAAGCAGACCATATGCAGACATTACTGCCAAATCTTCGGGTCGTGTAATACAACTACCATTGCCAATGGTTTGTACACCCCCCTGGTAATCACAGGAACCAACCCGGACAACCTCAGCCTGTAGTGGGCAGGTATCGCCAGATAACAGCTCTGCAAATCCGTCCAACAGCATTTCCAAATATGGTATCGCGTGCCCAATTACTACCAGACCGCAATCCAGAAGAACAGATTTTTCGCAAGGCTCAGCAAAAGCTGGAAAAGAAAAGACAAACGGAAATGGTGGCTTTTGATGACGCTTGAGCTCAGAAGGATCTACTGTGAGCTTCTGACCGAAAACCAGATACCAGGCACACGTTTCTCGGTTGGAGCAGGACTCACAAGATCGTACTGGCCGGTAGCATACATTACTCTTGCAGATTGCGGACAAACCGCTGCCGCTCTTGTGCAACCACTTTACAAGACTGGCACCATTGACCGTATTTACAGTTATTACAAGCTTAATAAGATTAAAGTCCATGTTGCGTAACCTGTTGGTTGGCATGCAATGTCAACTAAAAAGTGATAAATATAGGAAGCATTATCTACTTTTGGTTGAGCAGGAATAAATGAGGAATAATGCACTTTTAAAAGTAAAAAGGCGGCCCGAAGGCCGCCTTACTATACCACATATCAGCAAATAAAAGTTTGTATTAAGCGAACTGAGCTTTAATAAACTCCCGATTCATACGCGCAATAAACTTTACATTAACACCCTTCGGACAGGCTGCCTGACATTCATAGTGGTTGGTGCAATTGCCGAAACCACACTCGATCATTGTAGCAGTCATGTTCTTTACACGGGCTGCCGCCTCAGGCCTGCCTTGAGGAAGAAGCGCTAACTGGGAGACCTTGGCGCTGGTGAAGAGCATGGCAGCCCCGTTGGGACAGCCGGCCACGCAGGCGCCACACCCGATACACTCGGCGGCATCGGTGGCCTCTTCGGCAATCGGCTTGGGAATCAGGATGGTATTGCCATCTGGCACCCCGCCGGTGTGGCAGGAGGTATAACCACCGGCCTGGATGATCTTGTCCAGCGCCTCACGGTCTACAATCAGGTCCTTGATAATCGGGAAGGCGCGAGCCCTCCATGGCTCGATGTAGATAGTGTCACCGTCTTTGAACTTGCGCATGTGGAGCTGGCAGACGGTGGTGCGGTCCTGGCCGCCATGGGGGGCGCCATTGATGACCTGGGAACACATCCCACAGATTCCTTCGCGGCAATCATGGTCAAACACGATAGGCTCTATGCCGGAGTTGATCAGATCCTCGTTGACGCAGTCGAGCATCTCCAGAAAGGAGTGATGCTCGGTGATATTCTTGGCGGTGTAGGTTTCGAACTTACCGGGATCGTTGGCCTTCTTTTGGCGCCACACGATCAGTGTCAAGGTCATTGTCTTGTGATCGCTCATTATTTGTAGCTCCTTACTGCGAGATGAATAGTCTCGAATTTCAGAGGTTCCTTGTGCAGTTCGGGTTCCTTGTCGTTACCCTTGTACTCCCAGGCACCTACATAGGTGAAGTCAGCGTCGTTTCGCTTGGCTTCGCCATCGGGCAGTTGGTGTTCAACCCTGAAATGTCCGCCACAGGACTCTTCACGATGCAGGGCATCGCGTGCCAGCAACTCGCCGAATTCAAGGAAGTCAGCCACTCGACCGGCATTTTCCAATTGCTGGTTGAGCTCGGCTCCGGTACCAGTGACCTTGACATTCTTCCAGAACTCTTCACGAAGCACTGGAATCTGTTTAATAGCTTCGGTCAGGCTCTCTTTGGAACGGGCCATACCGACATTGTTCCACATGATCTTGCCCAGATCACGGTGGAACTCGGTAACGGTCTTTTTGCCGTTGATGGAGAGGAGCTTGTCGGTGGATTTCTTGACATCATCGACCGACTTCTTGAACTCTGCATTGTCGGTGGCGGTACCGGAGGGCTTAACTGTAGCCAGGTAGCCGCCGATGGTGTAAGGAATAACAAAATAGCCGTCGGAAAGCCCCTGCATGAGGGCCGAGGCCCCCAGGCGGTTGGCGCCGTGGACCGAGAAGTTGGCCTCGCCCAGCACGAACAGGCCGGGTATATTGCTCATCAGGTTGTAATCGACCCACAGACCGCCCATGGCATAATGCGGCGCCGGATAGATACGCATTGGTGTCTTGTAGGCGTTATCGTCAGTGATCCGCTCATACATCTCGAACAGGTTGCCGTAGCGCTCGCAGATGATCTTTTCGCTGAGACGCTTGATCGAATCGGCATAGTCAAGGTAAACGCCACGACCACCGGGGCCGACACCACGTCCCTCATCGCACTGCTCCTTGGCGGAGCGGGAAGAGATGTCACGGGGAGCCAGGTTACCGAAGGAAGGATACTTGCGCTCCAAATAGTAATCGCGATCCTCCTCGGGGATCTGCTCAGGCCGCTTGCCAACATCTTC
>MHXL01000180.1:4200-8576 GCA_001824455.1 Desulfuromonadaceae bacterium GWB2_53_15 | reverse complement strand
ACCTCCGTGGCCGAATACGTCGGTCCCGAGGCGCGTTTTATCCACCAGGGGATGACCTCTTCCGATGTGCTCGATACTTGTTTGTCGGTCCAACTTACTCAGGCTGCCGATGAACTGCTGGCCGATCTGGACATGGTTCTGGAGTCGATTAAAAAACGTGCGCTGGAGCACAAGGACACGGTCTGCATCGGCCGCTCACACGGTATCCACGCCGAGCCGGTCACTTTCGGCCTCAAGCTGGCCTCTTTTTATGCCGAGATGCAGCGCAACCGGGTGCGCCTGGCCGCTGCCCGTGAAAACATCGCCACCGGCGCCATTTCCGGCGCAGTCGGCACCTTTGCCAACATCGATCCCTACGTGGAAGAATATGTCTGCGCTAAAATGGGGCTTAAGCCCGAACCGGTCTCGACCCAGGTTATCCCTCGCGACCGCCATGCCGAATACTTCTGCGCCCTGGCCCTGGTCGCTTCGTCCATGGAGCGGATCGCCGTGGAGGTCCGTCATCTGCAGCGCACCGAGGTGCTGGAGGCGGAGGAGTTCTTCAGCAAGGGGCAGAAAGGGTCATCGGCCATGCCCCACAAGCGTAATCCGATCCTTGCAGAAAACCTGACCGGCCAGGCCCGATACATCCGCTCCCTCTGCATGCCGGCGCTGGAAAACGTGGCGCTGTGGCATGAGCGGGATATCTCCCACTCCTCGGTTGAACGCTACATCGCACCCGACGCCACCGTGGCGCTGGACTTCTGCCTGCGTCGCCTGAACGGGCTGATCAGCAATCTTGTGGTCTACCCCGACAACATGCTCAGAAACCTCAACCAGATGAAGGGACTGGTCTTTTCCCAGAAGATTCTCCTCGACCTGACCCAGGCCGGGGTTTCACGGGAGGATTCCTATCGCCTGGTCCAGCGTAACGCCATGAAGGTCTGGGAGCAGGGCAAGGACTTCCAGACGGAGCTGCTGGCCGACCAGGAGGTGGTTGGGGCGCTTGGCGAGGCGAAGATCCGCGAGTCATTTGATCTCAGCTACCATCTCAAACATGTCGATACCATCTTCAAAAGGGTCTTCGGGGTATAAGGTGCTACAGTTCATTTTAGAGAAGTTGCTGTTTCCACAGGAAGGCGATGGTCCGCTGCTGTTCTGGGCTAAAGAGATCCTGGTCGCCCTGCTGATCCTGTCTGTGTTCTGGATGCTGGCGCAGTTGGTTGTTCTCTTCCTGAACAAGTGGGGGAAACGCCTGGCTGCATTCACCAACAGCGACCTGGACGACAGGGTTTTGCAGCGGATCATTCCGCATCTCTCACGCTTGCTGAGCATGTTGGGTATTTATCTGGCGATACGTTCTCTACCATTGCATGAAAAGATCTTTGTAGTTTTTACCGGGGTATTGTTCATCGCACTTGTAGTGATCGTCTTCAACCTGATGTACCACGCCCTGGACGAACTGCTGCAGTGGTACTTGACCGGCCGTCAGGAAGGCAGCAAGGATCTGATTTCGCGGAACATGATTCCGATTGCCGAAAAACTGGCCATGCTGTTCCTGATGGGTACTGCGCTGATCATCATCCTCAAGCATTTCAACTATGATATCTTCTCGGTGGTTACCGCGCTTGGGATCGGTTCTTTGGCCATCGGCCTGGCGGCCAAGGATACCCTGGCCCATATGATCTCCGGCTTCACCCTGATGCTCGACCAGCCCTTCCGGATCGGGGACCGTATCCAGTTGGCTGGCGGACAGATCGGGGACGTGGCCGATATTGGCTTGCGCAGCACCAAAATCAGGACCCTGGATAACCAATTACTGATCATCCCCAACTCCGATCTGTGCAACACTATGCTGATCAATCAGGCCTTTCCCGATGACCGTGTCAAGGGGCGCATCAATATCGGCGTGGCCTATGGCAGCGATGTTGACCATGTCAAGGGGGTTCTGGTGGCGACGGCGCTGGAGGTGGATGGTGTTCTGCGCGATCCGGGACCTGAATCCTATTTTGTCGCATTCGGCGATTCGGCCCTAAATATGTCCCTGTTTTTCTGGGTCGAGGAGTACGGCAAGCTGTTTGCGACCACCGACAAGGTCAATTCGCTGATACTGCGCCGCTTCAATGAAAGTGGCATTGAGATACCGTTCCCCATCAGGACGGTGATAATGCAAAAAGGACAGGACTGATATGCCCAACAGAATAGAAATAGCCCTGAAAGACGGCGTCCGCGATGCGCGCGGCGAACGGATCAAGCGCGAGATCGAACATTTCCTGCATCTGGCGGTTGCTGAGGTCCGCACCATCGATGTTTATACCGTTGATGCCGCCCTTTCACAAAGTGAACTGGAGCAGGTTGCGAGCGGCCCCTTCAGCGACCCGGTCATCCAGGTCTGGAGTATTGACCGGCCGGCCCCTCTCTCTATCTCTCCCCCGGAGGGGGAGAGCACTCTTTGCCCTCTCCCTCTGGGAGAGGGATTGGGTGAGGGCAAGGCGGCCGGATTCGACTTTGCGGTGGAGGTCGGTTTCCGCCCCGGTGTGACCGACAACGTGGGGCGCACAGCCCGCGAGGCGGTCAGCTATCTGACCGGCCGTCCCTTTGCCGAAGGCGAGGGGGTCTATTATGCGGTGCAGTATCTGCTCAAAGGCAAAACCTACCCTCACCCTAACCCTCTCCCTGGGGGAGAGGGAATTTTAACTTTGGCTGATGTGGAGCGGATCGCCACCGGTCTGCTCTGCAACACCCTGATTCAGCGCTACTCGGTACTGCCGGCCCCGGAGTTCGTGGCTAAGCGCGGCTTTCCGGCCATTGCCCCCAAGGTTACCGGCCAGACCAAGGCAGAAGTCAGGGAGATCGATCTGGAGGTGTCCGACGATGAGCTGATGCGCATCAGCAAGGACGGCGTACTGGCCCTGACCCTGGATGAAATGAAGATCATCCAGGCCCATTACCGCGATGCCAAGGTTCTGGAAGATCGCGCAAAAATGGGGTTAGGGGGCCAGCCGACCGATGTGGAGCTGGAGTGCCTGGCCCAGACCTGGTCTGAGCACTGCAAGCACAAGATCTTTGCCGGCACGGTGCAGTACGAGGGTGAGCAGGGCAACAAGCAGGAGATCAAATCCCTGTTCAAGTCCTTTATCCAGGCTACCACCAAGGATGTCCGCGCCAAGTTGGGCAAGGATGACTTCTGCCTGTCCGTATTCAAGGACAATGCCGGGGTGATCAAGTTCAACGACACGCATTCGCTGGTTTTCAAGGTCGAGACCCATAACTCCCCCTCGGCCCTGGACCCCTACGGCGGGGCGCTGACCGGGATCGTCGGGGTCAACCGCGACCCGTTCGGCACCGGTATCGGCTCCAAGCTGATCTTCAACACCGATGTATTCTGCTTTGCCGATCCGTTCTACGCCAAACCGCTGCCGTCGCGCCTGCTGCATCCGCGCCGCATCTACGAGGGCGTTGTCGAGGGCGTCGAGCATGGCGGCAACAAGAGCGGCATTCCCACGGTCAACGGTTCGCTGGTCTTTGACGAGCGTTTTGCCGGCAAGCCGCTGGTTTTCTGCGGCACGGCCGGACTGATGCCGGCAAAGCTGAACGGCATGCCGGCCCATGAAAAATCCATCAAGCCGGGCGACCTGATCGTCATGACCGGCGGCCGCATCGGCAAGGATGGCATCCACGGCGCCACCTTCTCCTCCGAGGAGCTCAATGAGAACTCGCCGGTCACGGCGGTGCAGATCGGCGACCCGATCACCCAAAAGCGCATGTTCGACTTCCTGATCCGTGCCCGTGACAAGGGTCTGTACCGCTTCATCACCGACAACGGCGCCGGCGGCCTGTCCTCCTCCATCGGCGAGATGGCCGGAGAGTGCGGCGGTTGCCGCATGGACCTTGCCAAGGCACCCCTTAAATATCCCGGTCTCAATCCCTGGGAGATCCTGATCTCCGAGGCCCAGGAGCGCATGTCCCTGGCCGTGCCGCCCGAGCGGATCGACGAATTCATGGCCATGGCTGCCCGTTTTGGCGTGGAGGCCACGGTGCTGGGCGAGTTCACCGACAGCGGTGTATTTCACATGCTGTACAATGAGCGCACCGTTGCCTGGCTACCGATGGAATTCATGCATGAGGGGTTGCCTCCCATGCAGCTGCCGGCCAAGTGGAACCCTCCGCAGCATCCGGAGCCGGTGCTGGAAGAAAAAGAGGATTACACTGAAGAGCTGAAACAGTTGCTGTCGGCGCTCAATATCTGCTCCAAGGAGTCGGTGGTCCGGCGCTATGACCATGAGGTGCAGGGGGGGTCGGTGGTCAAGCCCTTCACCGGCGTGGCCAACGACGGTCCTTCCGATGCAGCCGTGGTGCGGCCGATACTGGAATCCTTCGAGGGTGTGGTGACGGCC
>MHXL01000180.1:0-3962 GCA_001824455.1 Desulfuromonadaceae bacterium GWB2_53_15 | reverse complement strand
GGCACCACCAAGATCTCCATCCCGCCCACGCTGCTCTTCTCGGTGATCGGCAAGATCGAGGATGCCCGCAAAGCGGTAACAATGGATGTCAAGCGACCCGGAGACTATGTCTACCTGCTGGGCTGCACAGCCAATGAGCTGGGCGCTTCGGAATATCTAACCATGAAAGGCTTTGTCGGCAACAACGTGCCCAAGGTGGATGCAGCCAGTGCCTATGCCCGCTACCTGGCTTACCACGGGGCGGTCCTGCAGGGTCTGGTGGCCTCGTGCCATGACCTGTCCGACGGTGGCCTGGCCGTGGCAGCGGCCGAGTCGGCCTTTGCCGGCGGTTTCGGCATCTCCATAGATCTATCCCGCGTTCCCTGGAAAGGGGACGAAGCCGGCTGGACCGACGCGGCCCTGCTTTTCTCGGAATCTGCCTCGCGCCTGCTGGTTACGGTGCGTCCCGAACACGCCGAGGCTTTCGAGTCCGCCTTGGGAGACGACTGCTGCGCCCGGATCGGCAAAGTGACCGAGCAGCCCGTGCTTTCCATCGAGGCCATCGAAGGGAACACGATTGTCAGCGCCGAACTGGCCGAGTTGAAGGAAGCCTGGCAGAGTACGCTGCGGGAACTTTAGTCGTTTGAATGTGACCGACACCATCCATCATACCCTCAAAACCGTCTTCGGTTTTCACCAGTTCCGTTCTCCACAGCAGGAGGTCATCGAGCGGGTGGTTGCCGGAGAGGATGTTTTCCTGGTCATGCCGACCGGCGGAGGCAAGTCGCTCTGCTATCAGATCCCGGCCCTGCATCGTGACGGGATTGCCATCGTTGTCTCGCCGCTGATCGCGCTGATGAAGGATCAGGTGGATGCGCTGCTTGCCAACGGAGTGCGTGCAGCCTGCTTCAATTCATCCCTGTCGCCGGATGAGGCCCGCCGTGTTTCGCGGCAGATGGTGAGCAATGAACTGGACCTGCTCTACGTTGCTCCGGAGCGGTTGATGCAACCCGATTTCCTGGAGCGGCTGGCCACGCTGAAGCTGGCGCTGTTTGCCATTGACGAGGCCCACTGCATCTCCCAGTGGGGACATGATTTCCGTCCCGACTATACGCAGCTTGGCAAGGTACGCCCTCTTTTCCCTGGCGTGCCGATGGTGGCCATGACCGCCACGGCTGATCCCGAAACCCGCAAGGACATCATCCGGCAACTGGGGATCGAACAGGCCAGGGTATATGTGGCCGGTTTCGATCGTCCGAACATCACCTACACGGTCATGCCCAAGCAGAAGCCCTTTGCACAGCTGGGCGCATTCCTGAGCAACCGGCGGGACGAGGCCGGTATCGTCTATGCCCTCAGCCGCAAGCGGGTGGATCAGGTTGCCGAACGCCTCCGTGCAGCTGGATTTGCAGCTGCGGCCTATCATGCCGGCCTGCCCGATGCGGAGCGTCGCCGGGTCCAGGATGCCTTTCGGCGCGATGACCTGCGCATCGTCGTGGCCACTGTGGCCTTCGGCATGGGTATCGACAAGCCCAATATACGCTATGTCGTGCATTACGACATGCCCAAGAGTGTGGAGAGTTACTATCAGGAAACCGGCCGGGCCGGGCGGGACGGACTGCCGTCCGAGGCGCTGATGCTGTTCGGCATGGGCGATGTCATGACTGCCCGGAAGCTGGTCGAGAACAGCGATAATGCCGAACGCGTGCGGATCGAACTGCAGAAGCTGAATGCCATGGTGGCCTATGCCGAGGCGCTGACCTGCCGCCGCCGGGCCTTGCTGGCTTATTTCGGCGATCAGCGCGAGCAGGACTGCGATAACTGCGATATCTGCAACGACCCTCCCCAACGTTTCGACGCCTCTGAGCTCGCCAGAAAGGCGCTTTCCTGCGTCTACCGGGTTGGTGAGCGCTTCGGCGCCCGGCATGTGATCGATGTGCTGCGCGGCGCCAAGGGGCAGCGGATCATGGATCTGCGCCATAACGAACTGTCCACCTACGGCATCGGCGCGGAACTTTCATCCGTGGAGTGGGACAATGTCTTTCGTCAATTGATTCATCTCGGTTATCTGGTGCAGGATTTTACCCGCTTCGGTGCCCTGGGGCTCTCTCCGGCCGCGCGTCCCGTGCTCAAGGGGGAGGTGCAGGTCACGCTTGGCCTGCCCAGGGATGTGGCGAAAGTGGAAGAGAAGACTCGGCGGAAGAGTGGGGCCGGAGAGGGTGCCCATCGCGCCCTGTTCGAGGAGTTGCGTTCCGTGCGCAAGCAGATTGCGGATGCTGCCTCAGTGCCGCCCTTTGTGGTCTTCTCCGATGCCACGCTGGTGGAGATGGCCAAAAGCAGGCCCAGCGACGAGCAAGAACTGCTTTCGGTAACCGGAGTCGGCGAGCACAAGCTGCGCAAGTATGGCGCACAATTCCTGGCTGCCATCAACGAGTATCGCCTCAGAACGGTGCCCGGGGGTGACATTGGCAGTCTCAGCCTGACGCTGAGCGACACTCAGCGCGATACGTTTAATCTCTATCAGCAAGGTCTGTCATTGCAGGAGCTGGCCTTGCGGCGCGGGTTGAAGGATCTGACCATTGTCTCGCATCTGGAAGAACTGCTTGCCGCGGGGCTGGATATTGATCTGCGCCGGTTTGTGGAGGCGGATAAAATTCCGCTGATCGAGGCGCGCCTGGAAAAAATGGGTGCCGTTGGCCTGACGCCCCTCAAGGATGGGTTGCCGGAATCCATCAGCTATACTGATATTCGTCTGGTTCGGGGGGCTTGGGGTAAGGGAAAGGCGATGTAAAAATATTCTAAAGGACAGTTCGGCAGCAATTTAGTAATATAATAGTTTGTCTTCAAGGAGAACAGTAATTCATGGCACAGACACGCGCAATCGTCATAACCGGCAACGGCACCAACTGCGAGATGGAGGCGGCCCACGCCTGCCGCCTGGGGGGCTTCGACGAAGCGGTCATCGCCCACATCGCCGAGATCCTGTCCGGTGAAATCCGGCTGGACGACTTTCATTTTCTCAACCTGACCGGCGGATTTCTGGACGGCGACGACCTGGGGAGCGCCAAGGCTCAGGCCAACCGCTTGAAGCATGCCGCAGTGGCCGGCAGCGACGAGAAGCTGGTGGAACAGTTTACCCGTTTCATCACCGCCGGCAAGCTGATCCTGGGGGTCTGTAACGGGTTTCAGCTGATGGTCAAGATGGGCATGCTGCCCGGTTTTGACGGAGATTACCTGACCCAGTCAGTCACTCTCACTCACAACGACTGCGGCCGTTTCCAGGACCGCTGGACTTACCTGAAGGTTGACCCGGCTTCGCCCAGTGTTTTTACCAAAGGGATCGAACAGGGAATCTACCTGCCGATGCGTCATGGCGAAGGTAAGTTCCTGTGCGACTCGGAGGCAACCCTGGAGCGGATCGAGCAGGAGCGCCTGGCGGTATTCAAATACAGCGGTCCTGACTATGCTGCGCCAACCATGGAATTTCCTGCCAACCCCAATGGTTCGCAGAACGCCATTGCCGGCATCTGCGATTCGACCGGACGACTGATGGGGCTGATGCCGCACCCAGAGGCCTTTGTGCACTACACCCAGCACCCGCGCTGGACACGTGAGACCTTGCCGGAAGAAGGTGAAGGACTGATCCTGTATAAGAACGCAGCTGAATATGTGAGAAAAAACCTGATTTAAAAACCTACCACGGAGACACAGAGGCGCAGAGAACAACAGAAATATTCTCCAGACATTAATATCTATTGACCCGATAAATATTTGGTTATTGTCATTTTGCTCCGTGTCTTCGTGTCTCCGTGGTAGATTGTGTTTCCAAGCATAAGGAGTTGTAAATGAAGCTGTCCCGTCCCCAAGAAGAATGCGGCGTTTTTGGCGTCTACAATCACCCCGAGTCATCCAACCTGACCTATCTCGGCTTGTATGCCCTGCAGCATCGCGGGCAGGAAAGCTGCGGTATCGTATCATCCGAC
>MHXL01000179.1:1132-6071 GCA_001824455.1 Desulfuromonadaceae bacterium GWB2_53_15 | reverse complement strand
GATGTGGGCAGATCATTCGCCCCCAAGCCTCCTCAGGTCTCTATTCCTGGAAGGGAAAAAATCTGGAATGGTGTTGAAAAACTTGTACGAGACTATGATCCTCCTCTCAAACTTGAGATCCCTTTCCTGCCAACGGATCGTCAAATTCTGAAAAACATCCTTGCTGACAATGATCAGCAAATCTTCATGGCGGCCGAAGCGGCCCTCTATAAAGGCCGTTTGTCCGAGGCAGAGGAGATTTTCACCCAGTTTGCAGCCCGTCAGGCACCAATCAAGCCTTTGGCGTTTTATCGCCTAGGTGAAACACTCTATAAGTTACAGAAGTATCCCCAGGCGCTGGCAGCCTTTCGAGAGGGCGAGAGCTTGTGGGCTGCTTACCTGACCTTTAACCCCGGTGTCACCTTTTATTATGGTGACAGCATTGCTCGTAGTGGTGATCTTGCCGCGGGCCGCACGTTGCTTGCTCGTCTGATTGGCCAGTTGGCTGACAAAAACTATGCTCCTTCACTTCTTGTGCGGCTAGCGGATATCCTGGCTCGGCAGGGGCATGACCAAGAAGCGCTTGCCGTGTATCTCACGGTGGCAGAAAACTACAAAGACAACAAGGCCAGTTTGATGGCACGGCTCAGGTTGGCAGACCGTGATTTTCTACAGGCCAATTCCTGGAACTATCGCCGCTTAAGTGGCATCTATCTGGACATCTCCCAGCAGGGTGGCGACATAGCCATGCGCGAGGAATCGTTTTTCAAGTACACATTGCTTGAATCCATCCATGGCGAGTCATCCGATGCACTCCGGCAAGTGGTGCTGTTCCAGAAAAAATTCCCCCGGGGGGTGTACTCAACGGTCTGCCGGACTATACGGGAAGTGCTGGTAGCCCAGGTCTACCGTGAAAGTAGCTGGGACAAGGGTGACGATGATTTGATCCGCTTTGTGGAGGAACATCAGGATTATCTGGCTGGCTGCATTGAACAGGCCGAGTTTCTTCCCAAGGTGGCCGGGGCTTATGAGGCGGCTGGCCGGCTGCTTGAAATGATCAAGCTCTTCAGTGGACTACAGGACCGGCAGTGGGCATCACCGGGTGTGCCTTTCATGCTTGAGGAGATTGCAGACAAGGCTGACCTGCTGGGTGACAGCGTGCTGGCGGAAAAAACCATGCGAGCTTTTCTGAGTAAATACCCGACCCATCCCCGAGCGCGGATGATGCTGGAGCGCCTTGGAGCCATGTATTTTTCCGATGGTAGACAGCAGGAGGCAAAGGATACCCTTCTGTGGCTACTCAACAAAAAGGAACGCGCGCAGAAACCGGAAAGCTACTATTACCTGGGTCGCTCTCTGTGGGGTCTGAAGCAGTACTCCCAAGCGGTCAAGGCAATGGACCTGTATCTGGCAACAGGTGGCGGCAATGAAAGCGATCGGGCGCGCCTGTTGCCAGATGCCTATTTTGTCGCAGCATCTGCCCGGGAATCAGCTGGTGACCGCAAAGGGGCCTTGCGACTGCTGGAAACCGGCATCAAGCTCCCGGCTCATGGACGCAGCGAGGAATTTCTGTATAAAGCCGGTGAAATTAATCTCCGCGAGGGTAATAAGCAACGGGCGCGCAGTTATTTCGAGCAAATTGCGACGGCTGGCAAGGATCCCGACTGGCGCAAGTTGGCACAGCAAGCGCTGGATGCTTTAGATCTCTCAAGATCAATTAACGGGGCGCGCTAGTTTTCAAGGCCGTTCTGCACATCATGTCAATCGAATGACTAAGTCAAAATGCTGACACTAATTGAGGATTAAGCCGGCTATGCTTCAAAGGTGCGTTTAATGTGATCTATGGCGCTATTTTCGCTGGTTTGTAAAGAGGTACGCATCTTGCAATAAAAGAGTTCGTTTGCGAAAGGAGGTGGATCATGTCGGTGGATGGTATTTTCAATACAACGATAGCAACTCTAGGGAAGAGCATCGATCTGCGGGCCAGGAATCAAAATTTGATTTCCTCCAACGTTGCCAACGCAGAAACTCCGAATTATGTACCTAAAACGCTGGTCTTCGAAGACGAATTGCGGGGCGCGCTCAAAGGCGGTTCCAAAGGGACCCCAGCCATGACCAATGCCCGCCACCTGCCGCTGAAGGGTGCGAGCAACCGGTTGCAGTCGGTCACCGGTCGGGTTATTGAAACCCCCTCCAAATCTCCTGGCAAGGATGGTAACGCGGTCGAGATAGAGAACGAGATGAGTAAAATGGCCGAAAATCAGATCATGTACAATGCATCTGTCCAGATACTTTCAAAAAAGTTTGAGGGGCTGAAAATTGCTCTGAGAGAGGGAAAATAAATGGATTTCTTCAGTTCAATGAATGTGAGTTCCTCTGCGCTGACGGCTGAACGCACGCGGATGAATCTAATTTCAAGCAACCTGGCCAATGCCAATGCTACCCGTACCCCGGAAGGCGGGCCGTATAAGCGCAAGGATGCCGTTTTTGCTGCTACGCCAGTGGAGAGCCGCTTTAACCGGGCGCTGGATAATGCCACTGGCCGAGAGGTGCGTCAGGTAGAGGTGATGCAGATTATTGAAGACCAGAATCAGCCGCGGATGCAGTTTGATCCCAGTCATCCCGATGCAAATCCACAAGGGTATGTGGCTATGCCCAACGTGAACGTGGTTGAGGAAATGGCCGACATGATCAACGCGACACGCACCTATGAGGCCAATGTGACCGCCGTTCAAGCGGCCAAGAACATGGCGCTGAAAACGCTTGAAATCAGTAAGTAGCATTAATTTCGAGTAGGGGCGTTCTTGTAATCGCCCAGCTGCTGTGCAAGAACAAGGTTTGCCCGGTCATCTTGGTTGCAACGTGGAATTAGATAGTTTGAGGAGGATAATGTGGATTTGAAAGGTATTGATAGCGGACTCGGTATTGGCAAGGCGTTTCCTGAAATAGGGGCAAGTAAGGCATCCTCACCAGTGGAAGGGGCAGGCAAGTTTTTCAGCGAGCTTGTTTCAAAGGTGAATGACCTCCAAACCCAGTCTGACAAGTCTATTCAGGAACTTGCCAGCGGAGAGAACAAAAACCTCCACGAGGTAATGATCTCCATGGAAAAGGCCAGCATCTCTTTTCAATTTATGTCGTCAGTGCGCAACAAGGCCCTGGAGGCTTATCAGGAAGTTATGCGCATGCAGGTCTAACAGCTCCTGCTGCAAAGCTTTAATTTAAACCAGATGAAAGGATGATCCGACTATAAAATGCCTGAAGGATTGAGTAGACTCATAGAACCGTTCATGGTTCTGTCGCCTGGCAAACGCATGCTGATTGCCGGTGTGGCTTTCCTGTCGGTGATGGCATTCGCAGTACTGATTGTTGTTGCTAACCGGACCGATTTCCGCCCACTGTTTACCAACCTCACCGCTGAAGATGCCGGTGAGATAGTCAAAAAATTGAAGGATGCCAAGACCCCTTACCAGATAACTGCTGATGGCAAGGGTATTCTGGTTCCGGCCGATAAGGTCTACGAATTGCGGCTCACCCTGGCCTCTGAAGGTCTTCCCCAGGGCGGAGGCGTTGGTTTTGAAATTTTTGACCGCAAGAACTTCGGCATGACGGAGTTCGTGCAGAAGCTCAATTATCAGAGGGCTCTCCAGGGGGAGCTTTCCCGTACCATCTCCCAGATCAATGGTGTCGAACAGGCCCGCATCCATCTAGTTATCCCCGAAAAAACACTTTTCAAGGAGAACGAAAAACCAGCCACTGCCTCGGTGGTGCTAAAGATGAAGTCCAACCGCTCCCTGCGGGACAGTGAGGTCCAGGGAATGGTGCATTTGATCGCCGCTTCCATCGAGGGGATGGATCCTGAACAGGTGACCATTCTGGACAGTCGCGGCAAAATACTTAGTAAAGGAAACGGCACCTCTGATCCGACCTCCAAGATGACTTCGGCCATGCAGGAGACGCAGAGGGGCTATGAGAAAAACGTTGAGGAGCGTATTCAGTCTTTGCTGGACCGGATTGTCGGTTCGGGCAAGTCGGTGGCCAGAGTCTCGGCCGCATTTGACTTCAAACAGGTGGAGCGGGTTGAGGAAAAATTTGATCCGGAGAGCATTGCAGTCAGGAGTGAGCAGCGTACCGAAGAAAAAGGCGCGTCCGCCACAAGCGCCTCAGGCGTGCCGGGTGTGCAGACCAATCTAGGCCGGACTGCGCCTGGCGCAGGTTCGAGTTCTGGTGGTTCCAAGAATGATGAGACCCTGAACTACGAGGTCAGTCGTTCCACGGCTAAAATCATTGAACCGGTAGGCGCGCTCAGCAAGATTTCGGTGGCCGTTCTTGTGGATGGGAAATATGAGTCGCCGGCAGCAGCCAAGGAAGGGCAGGCTGTCAAGCCTAAATATTCTCCCCGTTCGCCTGATGAGTTGCAAAAGATTGAGTCACTGGTCAAGAGTGCCGTAGGGTTCAACGCAGAACGTGGCGACCAGTTGACGGTCCAGAATATCCCTTTCCAGGATACCAGTGATGCTGGTAGTGTTGATGTGCCCAAATGGTGGACCAACCCGTTTTTTATGTCCCTGTTCAAAAATCTGCTGATCGGTATGGGGTTCCTGGCGATCATATTCTTCATCATCCGTCCCTTGCTGGGTTCGCTGAGGGTCATGCGCCCACCCAGATTCGAGTCGCTTGAAATGGATCAGCATGATGTGGGCGATAAGCTCAGCGCTTCTGAGCGGGCTCAGATATCAGTGCAGATGGCCGAACAACAAAACTTGATCGAACAGGCCAAGCAGGACCCGTACCAGGTTGCACAAATTCTCCAAAACTGGTTGGGAGACGATAAACAGTAATTCATCAGCCATGTCAGGTGCGCATGCAATGGGAATATTATGACAGGATCCGATAAAGCAGCCATCCTGCTCCTCTACCTGGGTAACGAGGTTACCGCCAAGGTCTATGAGCATATGGATGA
>MHXL01000179.1:0-1046 GCA_001824455.1 Desulfuromonadaceae bacterium GWB2_53_15 | reverse complement strand
TGGAGAAAGCCCTCGGACCAATCAAGGCCGAGATTCTTATGGAAGAATTGCAGGCTTCCAGTTACGGCGATCTGGTGGATGTCCTCGCCAATATGGATGCCAAGAGCATCGCCAACTTCCTCTCCCAGGAACACCCACAGACCATTGCAGTCATTCTTGCCAAGCTCAAATCAAAGCAGACCAGTGAGATCATCAGCCTGCTTCCTCCGGAGCTGCAGGCCGAAGTCGTCATGCGCATAGCCGACGTGGAACAGGTTTCTCCGGAGATATTACAGGATATCGATGAGGTGATGAAGAAAGAGATCCAGTCGATGGGAGGAACGGCGCGTTACAAGGTGGGCGGCATTGATAAGGTCGTGGACATGTTCAATCACTTTGAACGTAGCAAGGAGAAACAGATTCTAGACAAACTGGATGTCATCAGTCCTCCTCTAGCCGAGATTATCCGCAAACACCTCTTCACCTTCGAAGACGTATTTCATCTGGATGATCGCAGCATTCAGTCCATCATGCGCGAAGTCAGCAACGATACCCTCACCTTGGCCATGAAAACCTCGGCGGATGAAGTCAAGGACAAGATCTTCAAGAACATCTCCAGCCGTGCCGCTGAGATGATTAAAGAAGACTTGGAGGTTATGGGTCCGGTGCGCCTCTCGGATGTTGAAAAGGCCCAATCAGAGATCATCAAGATCGTCCGCAAAATGGAAGAGGAAGGCAAGGTCGTATTGGCCGGTCGCGGAGGGGACGATGTCCTCGTCTAGGATCATCAAATTCATTAAGCTCGAAACCCACAATCTAACGGATTTCAGCTTTCGCCCAATTGGGCACATCGCTGGTGAAACTGCTTCCGGCGGCGTTGGAGGCTTTGTTCCCATGGCGCTGTTTGACTGTTCGGAGATGCCTGGTAGTGCGCATACCCTTGCGGAACAGGAGGCATCCCAGGAACCGGCTGGTATTACACTGACGGAAGAAGAGCTTAACCGCAAGCTCCATGAATCTTTCGAAAGTGGTCTGCTGGAAGGTAAAAATCTGGCTGAACGGGGGCT
>MHXL01000178.1 GCA_001824455.1 Desulfuromonadaceae bacterium GWB2_53_15 | reverse complement strand
GATGGTGAAAAGGCAGTGCCGCTTAATCTTTACGAGGAACCCGCCCTTTCACGTCTGGGGGAGTTGAATGGCGGTACGGTTCCACCATATGACTGGATCTTTGGCATGAGCAGCGCCAAGTTGCCGCTGATTGTTACGGCCCGCAAAGGAAACTGGTTGCGGGTGGTATATGACGATGCCGGCCGGGAGGCTTGGCTGATGCCCCAGCGGCAAGGTGCCTTTCATCCGTGGGACAGCTTCTTCAAGGGGCAGTTGGGAAGGTTGTTGCCGGGATTGCGCAAGCAGTATTGCCAGCTTTATCAGGAGCCGGGTAAAGGTGTTTTGCAGACGCAGGTTCTCAAAAAGTGTTTCAAGATTGTCAAGTTTGAGGAGGATTGGGCCCTGGTCATGCCGGACCAGTATTCGCTGGCCTGGTTGCGCTGGCGGGATGAGGACGGCAGGTTGCTGATTGGTCTGGAACGGATAGTCACACTCCAGAAGTAAGGCCGCTTTGGACCTGAATCCGGTCAGGAGCACAAAACCGTTGACGAGCTGATTCCGGTATGTTATTGAAACCAATCATGGAACCGATGATCTCCACTATTGCAGCAGGACGAGCTATGTGCGCCGCGGCGCGTAATGCCGCACGTGTGCCTGCTGTTCACTGATCACCGTTGCCAACCGATCCGTATTTGAACAGCCGTGGGCAGCCGCCCACGGCTGTTTTGTTTCCTGCCCTTGATAAAACAGGCCAGTGCGTTCGCCAAATAAGTTACTAATACAAATTCTATCGTACGAAATATATCAGGCCGAGGAGGCAAGAATGAGAACCGAGCTGGTTAGTCCCGGTAGCGGGGAATTGACTTACGAAATTCGGAACATCGTTAATGTGGCAGAAAAACTGCAAAAGCACGGCGTCAAGATCAACTGGGAAAATATCGGCGACCCGATCGTCAAGGGCGAAGTCATCCCGGGCTGGATGAAGGAGATCGTGGCCAAGGCGGTCATGGACAACCATAGCTGGGGTTATTGTCATACGCGGGGCGTGCTGGAAACCCGAGAATTCATCTGCGAGACCGCCAATAGCCGTGGCGGTGCGCAGATTACGCCCGACGACATCATTTTCTTCAATGGTCTGGGCGATGCCATCGCCAAGATTTATGGTTGCCTGCGCTCCGAGGCGCGGGTGCTGATGCCGTCACCTTCCTACACTACTCATACCCTGGGTGAGATTGGCCATGCCCACTCGGCGCCCTCCCTGTTCCGGCTCAAGTCCGAGGACAAATGGTACCCGGACATGGATGATCTGCGCAACCATGTCAAGTTCAACCCAAACATCTGCGCCATCATGATCATCAACCCTGACAACCCCACCGGCATGGTCTATACCAAGGCGATGCTGGAGGAGATCGTGGCAGTTGCCCGCGAAAACGACCTGTTTATAATCTCCGATGAGGTCTACACCAACATTGTGTACAACGGCGAGAAGACCGTCCCCATCAGTGACGTGATCGGTGATGTGCCGGCCATCTCCCTGAAAGGGATCTCCAAGGAGTTCCCCTGGCCAGGTTCGCGCTGCGGCTGGATTGAGGTCTATAACGGCCACAAGGACGAGCAGTTTCGCAAGTATGTCAATCTGATCCTGACCGGCAAGATGAACGAGGTCTGTTCCACCACCCTGCCCCAGGCTGTGATCCCGGCCATCATGCAACATCCGGAGTATACCCTTTATCTGGCGGAGCGCATTGCCAGCTACGAACGGATGAGCAACATCACCTACGATTTCCTGAGTAAGATTCCGGCCCTGCAGGTCAACCGCACCAATGGCGCCTTTTATATGGCGGTGGCTTTCAAGGAAGGCCTGCTCAATAATCGCCAGACACTGCCCATAGCCAATGCCGAGGTCAAGGAGCTGGTTGAAGGTCTGGTCAACCAGCCGGGCGTGTCGCTGGACAAGCGTTTTGTTTACCACATCCTGGCAGCAACCGGGATCTGCGTGGTGCCGCTCTCCTCGTTTTCCACACCGTTGCAAGGATTCCGCGTGACGCTGCTGGAGAAGGACGAAAACGAGTGCCGCCGGATCTACCGCACGCTGTCCGAGAAAATTGAAGAGTACCTGAATTCATAGCTGACGGAGAGGTTTTGACGTCAACAAAAAAGTGGGACAGGCTGATGCCTGTCCCACTTTTTTGTTGCAGCTCTGCTCAAGCAGTAACACCTGAAAACTGTAATAAAGTTGTGCTAACTAGATATATTTTCGGTGAAAAAGCAGAAAACGATTTCCAACTTACTGCTCAGGCCTTCTTGTCGCTGTCTTCGCTCTTGGGCTTGATCTCGATCTCGTCCTTGCCATCGGAAGCTTTCTTGAAGTTGCGGATGCTTTTACCCAGTGCACCACCAATTTCCGGAAGTCTACCGGCGCCAAAAACCACCAGCACGATTACCAGTATGATTATCATTTCGGGCATGCCAAATCCAAACATTCGATCCTCCTGAAAAAGTTAAAATCCTGTGTAGTATCTCACCGAAAAAATAAAAAATCAAGCATTGCTAAACTGTATACGCTTCAGCCTCACCGTTTCATTGCCGATGCTGTCGGACAGGTTGGACCTGCTGCAGCTGGGCACACAAAATGCCATAAATCACGAATGAGGCGGCGTTTTTTTTCATTCCAGTTTCGTTGACAGTAACCCCCCACCGTGGTACAAACACGCATTAATCTTATCACTATGAGGGTGTCTGCATGACAGAGAATCAAGCGATAAGCATGTCAGCGATCAGAATCAAGATGGTGGTAACGTCACTGCTGGTGGCCGGGGTGGTGGGATTGGTGCTGCTTGCAGCAGGATCCGGAACACAGGTTCTCATCTGCATTGCCTTTACCTCCCTTCTGATTTCACTGTTGTGCTCTGTTTTTATGGGGAATGTTGTTGCCGCGATACGCGCCGATCAGGCGCGCGTCGTGGAAAGTCTCCAACTGACCGAAGTCGAGTCTGCTCCCCAGGTTGAGCAGGACAATATCAAAGCCATCTCAACTTTCAACACTGTGATCATAAAAACGGTTGAAAACAGACGGACGGAGCGAAAGCACTTGCTGGAGCAGATCGTGGCCGCCGAGGAACAGCTCAAGGTGATCATCCACAGCCTGATGTCCGGTGACGACAAAGAGGTTGCCCAGGTGCGCGATGCAGCGGCAGCCATGGAGAACATGAATAACGCCTTTTCTTCGGTCATTGCCGAACTGGAGGAACTCTCCAGCCGCACCGAGGAACGGGCCTCCATCTCGGCCCAGATGAGCGCCACTTCCGATGCCATTGCCGAAAATATCAATCAGTATTCTACTTTCGTGATTGAGGCCTCCAGTTCCATCGAGGAGATGACCCATGCCATCCGGGAGACTGCTGAAAATATCGGTGGCCTGTCGGTTTCAACCGGGCAGACCTTCTCCTCTATCAATCAGATCAGCAAATCTCAGGTCAGCGTGCGGGGAAATGCGGAGCAAAGTGCTGCTGCATCGGAAAACGTGCGCAATCAGGCCCAGCATGGACTGCGCAGCATGGCGGCTACGATCCAGGCCATGCAGGAAATCGTCAAGAGCAGCGATGAGTCCTTTGAATCAATCAACCGCCTGTCGCGTTATTCGGCGCGGGTGGGGGAATTCCTGAAGGTTATTCAGGAGGTGGTAGAGCAGACCAACCTGTTGTCGTTGAATGCCTCCATCATTGCCGCCCAGGCTGGTGAACGCGGTCGGGCTTTTGCCGTGGTGGCCGAGGAGGTGCGCTCTCTGGCTCACCGCACCTCAGCCTCAACCAAGGAGATCGAAGATCTGGTCCGCAATATCCAGAAGGAGACCTCTGCGGTGCAACGCTCGGTTACCCAGGGTAAAGACAAGGTTAATGAGGGGGTCAAGATCTCCGCCACGGCCAACGAGGCCCTGGTTGCGATCGAGAAGAGTGCTGAGGAAGCCTCAGGCATGGGAGCGCGCATTGCAAGTGAGATATCCGATCAGGCGATCAATATCCAGCGTATTAGCGAAGTGGCTGAAAAAAACCTGGAGCTGGTCCAGCAGATCACCATGACTACCGCGCAACAACAGGAAGGAACCAGCCTGATTGTTCTCAATCTGGAACAGATGCGCGAGTTGGCCCACCGTGTAAATTCGTCGGCTCAAGAGCAGGCCAATGGGAGCCGCGTCTACCTGAAAAGCGTTATGGAAGACAACGAAAGGACGCGAGAACTCAAGGAGGATGCAACGCTTCAGATTGCCGTGGCCAGGCAGGCGGTGGATGCCGTGCGACGGGTCGAAGAGTTGATCTCCTTCAATGCTGTGGAAAGCAGGAAAATTCTGGATGGTCTTAAGTCACTGACGCGTTTGATCGACAAGTATCGCATCGGTAAAAGTGCGGATATGGATGAAGAGGCTGTCAAGGGTGAGTAGCTGTGTCTGCCTCGTTGCAGTTGCACTCCTGGTGTGTATGTCGAAGCCGGCCGCTGCTGCCGATATGGAAATTACCCCCTTTAGAACCGTAAACCAGAGCCCACTGGCGCGAATATTCGGACTTCCGACCCAATCGGACGCCACACTTGCCCCGGCCGGGAGGATCACGGCCAATCTAACCCAGGACATTGCCAGCAGCTACACGGCCAGTGCCACGGCCCGTGAGCAGATCATGCTTGATGGAGAGTCCTGCCGTTGGACCCTGGCCGCCCGTTACGGTCTCGGCCAACGCTTTGAAGCAGGTATCGAGTTGCCCTATGTGTTGGATGGCGGCGGTTTTCTGGACAGCTTCATCATCGAGTGGCACAAGGCCTTTAGCCTGCCTCAGGGCGGGCGCGACACCGCTGTCAAGAACCGGCTGCATTACAGCTACACAAAAGATGGCACGCAAAAGCTCAAGATGGATCATGCCGGCTCCGGTGTCGGCGATATCAGCCTGACCGCTGGCATGAAACTCTACGAAAGCCGCGACAGCGACCACCACGACAATCTGGCTTTGCGGGCTGCGCTCAAGCTCCCAACCGGTGACAGCGCTTCCCTGCAGGGCAGCGGCAGCACCGATCTGGCCCTTTCCCTGTGCGGCGGCATGAATAATTTCACCGAGTGGGGCAGCCTGGGCTTGTTTGCTTCAGTGGGGGGGATGGCCATGACTGACGGCAGAGTCCTGCGGGATCAACAGCAGAATCTGGCTGGGTTCGGCACGATCGGTCTTGGCTGGGGTCCGGCGGAGTGGATCTCCTTCAAGTTTCAACTTAATGGCAGTACCCCCTTCTACCGTGGCAGTTCCCTGGCCGAACTTTCCAATAATACGCTGATGCTGGTGACAGGCGCTGCGCTCAAGCTCCCAACCGGTGACAGCGCTTCCCTGCAGGGCAGCGGCAGCACCGATCTGGCCCTTTCCCTGTGCGGCGGCATGAATAATTTCACCGAGTGGGGCAGCCTGGGAGTGTTTGCTTCAGTGGGGGGGATGGCCATGACTGACGGCAGAGTCCTGCGGGATCAACAGCAGAATCTGGCTGGGTTCGGCACGATCGGTCTTGGCTGGGGTCCGGCGGAGTGGATCTCCTTCAAGTTTCAACTTAATGGCAGTACCCCCTTCTACCGTGGCAGTTCCCTGGCCGAACTTTCCAATAATACGCTGATGCTGGTGACAGGCGGGGCGCTCAAGCTCCCTGGCGATTACCGCCTCGACATCGGTGTCTCCGAGGATGTAGCGGTTGCCACGGCGCCGGATGTGGCTCTTCACCTCGGGCTGAGCCGACGGTTCTGATATAAGAAAGCCCCGCATTTCTGCGGGGCCCCATGCCATTACAAAGTCCTCGCACTCCGCGGGGACTTTGCGTTTATGCCTGTTGCTCATGTGTTTGTTACGGAGCGACTACATACCAAACGTCGTTGAAACCCTGTCCGTTGGTGTCCCCCGGAGCTTTATCCTTGAAAAAGTAGTACAGTGGCAGACCTTTGAAAGTGGTCTGCTTTTTGCCGTCGTCACGGGTGATCGTGGCGAATGCGTCCGGGCTGACTCCACCGCTGGTTTCTACCTTGTCGACATAATAGGCCGGCCATTTTTCAAGGCAACCGGTTGTTGCCAAGCAGACGCTCTTGCCGGGTGCATCCTTCTTGAACATGTACAGGGTCATGCCTTTGTCATCGCTCAGATATTGGCCGATCCCGTCCTTTGCCTTAACCTCAACCATAGCCGCTGACGCCAGGGCTGCAAACATAAATGTAGCCATAAGCCCTGCCATTAACGTTGTTGTTAAGTTCTTGATCGTTCTCATTGTCAGGCCCCCCTTTGTGTTGTCTTTCATGCTTTTACTATATTCCCGCAGCGATAAGGTTGTCAAAGCAAAAAGGACTTGTCTTGTCTTGTTGTGGCAAAGCCAAAAAAAGGGGCCTGACGGCCCCCGCAAGAGATGATTTCTAGCTTATTAATAGTTTTTATCGGCGTAATCTACCCAGCCGCCAGCCAGTACCAGGGCCTTGTCAAAGGGAGAAATCTCGAAGCAGAACGTCTTCTGCTTGCCGCCTCCGCTCATGGTCAGGGTTCCGGCCTCGATGTCGATACCCATGGCAGCGTCCTCATCTCCGGCGTGGGAGAAGATCTCGTCCAGATCGGCCTTGGGCAACTCGATGGCGGCCATGCCGCAGTTGAACATGTTCTGGCGGAAGATGCGGGCAAAAGACTCGGCTATCACGGCGGTAATGCCATTGACCTCAAACACCCAGGGGGCGTGCTCGCGGGAGGAGCCGCAACCGAAGTTGGCTCGGGAGACGATTACCCGGGCGTTCAGAGTTTTTGGCTCTTTGGGGTCGAATCCGGGCAGTTTCAGGTCCTCCAGAATATAGGGTTTCAGGTCTTCCTTGGTGATCTCGGTCAGGTACTTGGCCGGGATGATCTCGTCGGTATTGATGTCGGAACGGTCGAGAAAGAGGACAGGGCCTCCGAATGTTTTCATATGTGACTCCTTTTAAAGAATGAAAGGCAAATGCAACCCCCCTCAATCCCCCCTTGTCAGGGGGGAGGAACAAGCTCCCTCCTTGATAAGGGAGGGCGGGGGGTGGGTTGGCTTAAAGGTACTTTCTCGGGTCGGCGATCACGCCTTCGATTGCCGTGGCAGCTGCCGTGGCTGGCGACATCAGGTGCACCATGCCTCCTTTGCCCATCCTGCCCATGAAGTTGCGGTTGGTGGTGGAGGCGCAGACCTCGCCCTCGGCCAGTACGCCGTTGCTCATACCCAGGCAGGCGCCGCAGGTCGGGTTGGTAACGCAGAAGCCGGCTTCCATGAAGATGTCGATCAGGCCTTCGTGCATGGCGTCCTGGTAGACCTTGGGGGTGGCGGGGGAGAGGATGGCGCGTACGTTCGAGGCGATCTTCTTCCCTTTTAAGATCCCGGCGGCGATGCGCAGATCTTCCAGGCGGCCGTTGGTGCAGGAGCCGAGGTAGATCTGGTCTACCGGTGTCCCGGCGATCTCGGAGATGGTCTTGACCTGGTCCGGTTTGTAACCGAAGGTGATTGTCGGCTGCAGGGCGGTCGCATCGATCTCGATGGTTTTATCGTATTGGGCATCGCTGTCGGCGCGCCATTTGGAATAATCGGTCAGCGCGGTGTCTTTCGAGGCGAATTCATTGCTGATGAAGGGCCAGAGATACTCGACGGTGGTCATGTCCGGCATGCAGATCCCGGAAGTGCCGCCAGCCTCGATGGCCATGTTGCAGAGTGTCATGCGGGATTCCATGGTCATGGCGTCGATCACCGGACCGTGGAACTCCATCACCCGGTCGGTGGCGCCGTTGACGCCGATCTGGCCGATGATGTGCAGGATGACGTCCTTGGCGTAGACCCCTTTGGGCAGGGAGCCGGTGACGTTGAATTTGATGGTCTTGGGCTCGCGGAAGGCACAGACCCCTTTCAGGATGCCAACCTCCAGGTCGGTGGTGCCGATGCCGGCGGCAAAGGCCCCGAAGGCGCCGTGGGTGCAGGTGTGCGAATCCCCCATGATGACGGTGTTGCCGGGGCGGATAAAGCCTTTTTCCGGAAACAGGGCGTGGCAGACGCCGTTGGCGCCCACGTCGAAAAAGTCCTTGATGGCGTGGCGCCGAGCCCAGTCACGCAGGATTTTAGCCTGGGTGGCGGTCTTGGTGTCCTTGCTGGGGGTGACGTGGTCGATGACCGCCTTGATCCTGGAGGCGTCGAAGACCCGGTCTTTGTCGCGCCTGATCAGGTCGTCAATGGCGATGGGGGTGGTGATCTCGTG
>MHXL01000177.1:5419-12786 GCA_001824455.1 Desulfuromonadaceae bacterium GWB2_53_15 | reverse complement strand
CTTGTGGCGCTTTGACAGCTGGTGGGCTGCTGCGCGCGCTGCACACCCACCAGCTGTCAAAGCGCCACAAGGTCGTTGTCAGCATCAACCCGCCGGACGGCACCTACCAGGTGGCCACCCTGGACCGGGCCCTGATCGACCGGATGGTGATGTTGTATGTGGAAACCGACTACCACTGCTGGGCGCGTTATGCCGTTGAACGCGAGCTGGCCGGAGACGTGCGCCAGTTCCTGGCCGGAAACTCGGGCATGCTGGCCAAGCAGGGCCTGCCGATGGATCTGCAGGTGGAACCGAGCGAACGGGGCTGGGAGATGGTCAGCATCCTGCGCAAGAACTGCCGCTTCCCCGGCGATCTTGAGATGGAGGTCTATGCCGGGATTGTCGGCAAGGAGGCGGCCATAATGTTCATGCGCTGGCTGGCCGACCGCAAGGGCCGACCACTGACCGCCGCCGAAGTGCTGAACGACTGGCTCCAGGTATCCGGACGGGCCGCTGACCAGCGCGACGATGTCCAGGCCGCCACGGTTAATGACCTGAATGCCACGCTTCAGGCCACTCCCGCGCTGGATCCGGAGCAGGAAGCCAATCTGGTGGAGTACATCTCCGTGCTGCCGCGAGACCTGCGCTTCGGCTTTGTCAAATCTTTGCTCAAGATCCCGCAGGTGGCCATGCTGCTTGCCCAGGACAAACACGATGGTGTGATTCTGGATGCGATCCGCACCATCTCGCAGGAAGCATATTGACCTATAACAATAAAAACATTTACCACGGAGACACAGAGGTACGGAGATAACCATTACAGATAGTTAGGCAAAAAATCGGTTTATTGCTTTCACCTTTAATCTTTAAAGTTATCGTTTGTTTCAAACAATCTCTGAGATTTCCTCTGTGTCTCAGTGTCTCTGTGGTTCAACCGTTTTTTGGAATTATATTCATGGCAATCAACAGTCTGGAAAACGCAGTTGTGCGGTTGTTGCGCGAACGCCCTTTTTACGGGCACTTCATACTTAACCTGCGCCGTGAGCAACGAAGCCTGGCGGGCAAACCGGCCGGTGTGACCATCCGGGATGGCATCCCGATCCTGGCGGTTGATCCCGGCTGCTTCGACCTGCTAGCAACGCAGGAACAGCGGGCGCTGCTGGAACATCTGGTCACGCACCTGCTGCACCTGCACATGCTGCGCCGCAAGGGGCGCAACCAGCATGACTGGGACATTGCCTGTGACCTGGCCATCAATCCGGCCATAGCCGATTTGCCGCAAGATGCCGTGCAACCTGGGGATTACGGCATGGAGGAAGGTTTGGCGGCCGAAGAATACTATTCCCGTCTGGTGCCCCCCTTCGACACCGGCAATCTGGATGGAGACGGCTATGGGGATGGTGAACTTGCCGAGCGGGGCGCAGCCGGCGAAGGCCGCGATGCTGCCGCGGATACCACCCTGGATGAGCATGCCATCTGGAGTGACGCCGACAGCACACCGCTGGCACTGGCCGAGGAGGCTGTCAGGGCAGTAACCAGGGAAAGCCAGCGGGGCAGCGATGGCGAGGTTCCCGGCGAGCTTCAGATTGTGGTGGACGGCCTGCTCAGGCCTTCACCGATTCCATGGCGCCAGATCCTGCAGCAGTTTGTGGCCACTGCCGGCCGCACCGGCCGAACCAGCACCTGGATGCGCGAGCATCGCCGCTTCAGCCACGACACCCCCGGCATCCGCAAGCGCCGCCGCCTCAATCTGCTGGTGGGGATCGACATCAGCGATTCCACCAATATCGTCGAGCAGAGGGAGGCCTTTGCCCGGGAACTGCTGCAGATCGCACGCGGCCGGGAATCCCGAGTCACTGTGCTTTATGCCAACAGCCGCATCCAGCGCATTGAAGCTTTCAGCGGCTCCTCTTGCGGCGTCCAGCGTTACGATGGCGGTGGGTTTACCGACCTGCGGCCGGTTTTCGAATATGCCAGAAACATGCACCCCTTGCCGGCTGCGGTGATCTACCTGACCGACGGCATCGGTCCGGCGCCGGAGCAGATGGATTTTCCCACATTGTGGGTGCTGACTGGAGCAGGAGAAAAGCCGGTGCCGTGGGGCGTTGAAATGAGACTGGAGGTATAGACGTGAGCGAATTCAAGGCCATGACCGCCGAGTCGGTCGGGGATATCCTCAGGGAGGTCGGGGCCGAGGTAATGGTGCGCTCCGGTCGCACGGAGAGCTACAGCGCTCCGCGCGAATTTTCCTTCGAGGTCAAGGCGCTTTTTGCCAATGGTATGGGGCTGCATGTGGTGGCGCGCCAGTTCAACTACCGCGATCCCTGGGAGGCAAAGGGCCGGGTCAATGATCTGGTGGACGTGATGTTGACCCGGGACGGTGCGCTGACCCCGCTCCCCAAGGGTTTTCCCTGGTTTCAGGGGGTCGAAGAGGAATGCAACCTTGACGAAGAGAGCTTCAGAGCGGTTGTGGAGTGTGTGCGGGGCGTCAATCCCAAGTTGTATCTGTTGCAGGAGATGACTGGGGATCTGTAGCGGTCTCCGGACAGGAAGGAACTTAACCTAAAAACGGCTGTTAGCCACAGAGGTCACAGCCAAAAGTAGGCGCTTCTAAGCGAGAACACAGAGGAATTATTGAAGAAAATCATTTTTTTAGTTTCTGAGTAGAATCAATCTGCGCCAGTCCCTTCTCCCTGAGGGAGAAGGTGGCCGAAGGCCGGAAGAGGGGGCAGCAGTGGCCATGGAATCAACCGGTCCCCCTCACCCTAGCCCTCTCCCTCAGGGAGAGGGGATTGTTTCTTCTCCAAAGCGGCAGATTAGTTCTAATCGGATTTTTTAGTTTCACCTGTTTGGTGTAATAAAAATAGCCTTATCTGTTTGATTTTCCTCTGTGAACTCTGTGTGCTCTGTGGCCAAATGCTTTTTCTAGGTTTAAATATGATGCGGGTGATCAGATGCGGTATACTTCCCGGCGGTGACCGATCTTGATTAACCATACGGTAAGTTCGGTATCCTGTATCGAATACACGATACGGTAATTTCCCTGGCGAATGCGGTAGCGCTCCTGTCCGGAGAGCTTTTCCGAGCCGTGTGGGCGGGGATCATCAGCCAGTCCGGCAATCCGCTCCATAATGCGTTGCAGTTCGCGCTTGGGGATGGTCTCAAGTTCTTTTCTGGCCGATGTTTTGAAGAAAATGCTATAAACGGCCACTGGCTTTTAGCTCTTTCAGCACGGATTCGTAGGAAACCAGCGGTTCATTGACCCGCTCTTCAAAAGCGGCCAGGTCTTCCGCATCCTCGGCCAAGGCCTGCTGCACAGCGACATTGACGATGTCCGAAAGTGAGCGAGATGTTTCCAGCGCTTTATGCTGAAGCGCCCGGTGCATGGCCGGGTCGAAATAAACGGTTGCCCGTTTGGTAAGTGCTCCCATGTGTGCGTACCTCCTGGGAATACTATAGCGTCATGACGTTATAACGTCAACCAGGCAAATTGATGTTAAAGGATTAATGAGCATGGCATTCTGGCTGTTCAAAACCGAACCGGGCTGTTTCTCCTTCGATGACCTGAGGAACTGCCCCGATATGACCGAACATTGGGATGGCGTGCGCAACTTCCAGGCGCGCAACTTCCTGCGGGACCAGGTCCAGGTGGGCGACCGGGTGCTGTTCTACCACAGCAACATCCCCGAACCTGCCGTGGTGGGCCTGGCCGAGGTCGTGCGCGCCGGGTATCCGGATTTTACCGCCCTGGACCCTGACAGCGAACATTTTGACCCCAAGGCATCGCCGCAAAATCCGATCTGGTACATGGTGGATGTGCGCTACCTGGAAGCATTGCCCCGTCCGGTCACCCTGGAGCGGATCAAGACCAATCCGTTGCTGGCCGCAATGCCGCTGGTCAGCCGCAGCCGACTCTCGATCCAGCCGGTGACAGCGGACCAGTGGCACATGATCCTCTCCATGGGAGGAATGAAAACCCCATGAACAGCAGTCACTCGATCAGCATGGAAAAACTGTGCTACTCCATCAATGGCCGCAAGATCCTGGAGGATTTCGACTTCGCGTTGGAACGAGGGGTAAACCGCACCATCCTGGGGGTCAGCGGCGCCGGTAAAACTACCATCCTCAAGCTGCTGCTGGGCCTGCTCCAACCGGATTCCGGCCGGGTCTGCATCGGCGACGTCTGCATCACCGGCCAGCCCGAGGATCGCTTTATGCAACAACGCAAGCAGATCGCCATCGTTTTCCAGGGGGGGGCGCTGTTCGACTCCATGACCGTGGGGGAGAATGTCGGCTATCGCCTGTTCGAGGCCGGGCAGCTTTCCGAGGCTGAAATTGAGCGGATTGTCCTGGAAAAACTCAGTTTTGTCGGTGTGGACGCGGCCCTCAACCTGTATCCGTCCGAGCTTTCGGGGGGCATGAAGAAGCGGGTGGCCATTGCCCGCGCCCTGGCGGCAGATCCTGACTATATCTTCTTCGACGAGCCGACCACCGGCCTTGACCCGATCGGCGTCTACAACATCTGCAATCTTATGCAGCGGTTGCAGGCCGAGGGCAAGACGACCCTGATGGTCACCCATGATCTGGCAACCGCCTTTGCCACCTCGGAGCGTTTCACCTTTCTGCATCAGGCCCGCATGATCTTCGAGGGTACCGAAATGGAGATGAGGAACAGCCGCATACCGGAGGTGCAGGAGTTCCTGGCGCCGACGGTGCAATCGATTTTTACGCAAAACATGAACACGAATGGACGGCAATGACATGGAACGAAGCAATCGCATAGGTTGGGCGCAGGTACGCGCCGGGGTGTTCATCTTTGTGACACTGGTTTTTCTTGCCGGCGGCGTGACCCTGATGGGACAGAAGACCAAGATGTTCGTCCCCAAGGGTAAGCTGAGGGTGGTTATGGATGACGTGGTCGGCCTCAAGGAAGGTGCGCCGGTCTGGCTGGCCGGGGTTGACGTGGGTGTGGTGACGGACATCAGCTTCACCAATCCCGAGAAATCCAACGAGGTGGATATTTCTCTGGAGGTCGGCCATGGAGCACTGAAGAAGATCGGTCCCGATTCCAGGATAACCATCAAGACCCGTGGCCTGATGGGCGAGAAGTATGTCGATGTTACCCCATCACAGCAATACTACGAGCAGCCGGTCACTGTCCTGCGCGGCACCCCGGTGGTCAAGCTGGACGATGTGGTGCAGAAGGCCGGCACCACCTTTGAAAAGATCAACGGCATCATCGACAATATCAACCAGGGCAAGGGGACGCTGGGCCGGCTGAATACCGATGAGGGTCTCTATAATAATGTTGCCACGCTGGCCATCGAGATGAAAAGCCTTATGGTCACCCTCAACCGTGGCGAGGGGACCCTGGGCAGGTTGAACCGCGACCCGGAACCGTACAATAAACTGATCAGCATACTTACCCGCGCCGACCAGACCCTGCTGGACATCCAGGCCTCGGAAGGTACGCTCAACAAGCTGATTTACGACAAGACCTTGTATAACAGGTTGACGGAACTGGCGGACAAGAGCAATCAGGCGGCCGAGGATGTGCGTGAACTGAACCGCAAGATTACCTCCCAAGACGGCACGTTGGGCATGCTGATCAATGACCGCGCCTTTTATGACAAGGGGCTGTCACTGCTCACCCGTGCCGACAATTCGGTCAAGTCCATTGAAGAGATGGCGAGCAAGGTCAAGAGCGGCGAAGGTACGGCCGGCATGTTGCTCAACGACAAGGATTTGTACGAGCGGATGAACCGCATGGTGGGCGACGTGGATGCTCTGGTGAAGGATTTCAAGGAAAATCCGCGCAAGTACATCAAGTTTTCAATTTTCTAGTAGGGGCGGATCTTGTGTCCGCCCTGTATCCAGCGCCATCAAAGTCAAAGGCGGGCGACCACAAGGGTTCGCCCCTACTAAAAACATAACTGTCATGTTGATTGTATTCTGGAATCACCACACAGAAAGAGGTTGCCGAATGAAAAAAATCTGGCTGATAGTCGTAACGCTGTGCCTGTTTAGCGGCACGCTCCACGCGGCAGTTCTTGAAGAAAAGGTCATCGAACATACCTTGGGCAACGGCATGAAGCTCCTGATGGTGGAACGGCATACCTCGCCGACCGTCTCGGCCTGGATCCGTTTCCGGGTGGGGAGCGTGGATGAGCGTAGTAATGAACGCGGAATTGCCCATCTGTTGGAACACATGCTCTTCAAGGGCACTACAAGCCTGGGCACCAAGGATTATGCCGCTGAAAAGCCGATTCTGGACAAGATCGAGCAGACTGCCCAGTTGCTGGCGGCTGAGAAGGTCAAACGCGACAAGGCCGACCAAGGCAAGCTCGCCCAACTGGAAAAACAGCTTAAAACGCTTGAAGACGAAGCATCCAAGTATGTCATCAAGGACGAATTTTTCGAGTTATATGCAAAAAACGGCGGGGTGGGTTACAACGCCTTTACCAGCCGCGACGGCACCACCTACCTGATCAGCTTGCCGGCCAACAAACTGGAATTGTGGGCGGCCATCGAGTCCGACCGCATGCAGAATGCAGTGCTGCGCGAGTTTTACACCGAGCGCTCGGTGGTAATGGAGGAACGGCGCCGCTCCTATGATGCCGATCCGGAGAGCAAGCTGTGGGAGACCTTTGTGGCGTCCAGTTTTCTGGCCCACCCCTACGGCCAGCCGACCATCGGCTGGATGTCGGACATCGAGAATCTTACCCGCACCAAGGCCGAGGATTTCTTCCATTCCTACTACGGACCCCATAATGCCATCGTATCCATTGTAGGGGATATCGATCCCAAGGCGACCATCGCCATGGTTGAGCGTTACTTCGGGGCAATCCCGCCCGGAAAGGCGCTGCCGGCTGTCACGGCCGAAGAGCCGAAGCAGGGCGGCGAACGCCGCATCGAGCTGGTGGCCGAGGCTGAGCCGACGCTGATCATGGGTTTCCATAAACCGGCCATCTTGGCGGCGGATGATTACGTGTTCGATGTCATCAATATGGTTCTGGGGAGCGGCCGTACCTCCCGCTTATACAAAAAACTGGTGATTGAAAAACAGATTGCCGCCGATATCGGGGTCTTTGATGCGCCCGGCAGCCGTTTTCCAAACCTGTTTGTGATTAGTGCCAATCCCCGCGCACCACACTCGATAAAAGAGGTGGAACAGGCCATCCAGGATGAACTGGAGCTGCTCAAGACGGAACCGGTGGTCGAGCGTGACCTGCAGCGTATCCTCAACAAGATCGAGTTCGAGGAGGCTCGTCGCATGGGGACCAACGGCGGCTTGGCCCGTAATCTGACCGAGTATGAGGCCATAGCCGGCAGCTGGCGCTACATGGTCGAATACCGCCGCAAGGTGGAAAAAGTCACGCCGGCCGACA
>MHXL01000177.1:0-5410 GCA_001824455.1 Desulfuromonadaceae bacterium GWB2_53_15 | reverse complement strand
TGGCCCGCCAATATTTTACCCGTGAGAACCGCATGATCGGATTTATCACCAAAAAGGGAGGTGAAGGCAAATGAGACAGCTCCTGATCTCCCTCTGCTTCATCATTGCTTCGATAACTACGGCTTTTGCCGGCGAACCGGCAAAAAGCAATCCCCGCAGCATGACCTTTCCCGAGTTGCGTTTTGAGATTCCGCAGGCCGAACGGGTGGTGCTGGAATGCGGCATGCCGGTCTACCTGCTAGCCGACCCGGAATTGCCCATCATCAACCTTAGCGCCATGGTGCGCACCGGTTCGGTTTATGAGCCGGCCGCCAAGTCAGGCTTGGCCGGCCTTGCCGGCAGCGTTATGCGCAGCGGCGGTGCCGGTGGGCTGTCGCCGGAGAAGATGGACGACGAGCTGGAGTTTATGGCCTCAGCAGTGGAGAGCGGCATTGGCGCTGATATGGGCACGGTTTCGCTGACCTCCCTGACTAAAAACTTCAGTCGGACCCTGCGGATCTTCAGCGATGTGCTGCTGAGACCGGATTTCAGCGAGAAGCGCGTCGAAATTGCCCGCAAGCAGATGATTGAGGCGCTGCGCCGCCAGAACGACGATCCCAAGGAGATTGGCGCTCGCGAGCTCAGCAAAGCTATCTATGCCGGGCACCCGCTGGGCGTGGTGCCGACCTTTGAATCGGTCAAGGCCATCACCCGCCAGGATCTGCTGGACTTCCATCGCAGATTTTTCCGGAGCGACAACACCATCCTGGCGGTGTCGGGTGACTTTGAGCGGGAGGCCATGCTTCAAGAGCTGAACACGGTTTTTGGCCGTAATGAAAAAGCTGCGCCCTTGGTGCTGCCGGATATTCCCCAGCCGGCGCAGTTGTTCACTCCAGAAGTGCTTTATGGCAGGAAAGAGGTCAACCAGACAGTCATCCGCATGGGGCACCTGGGCATCACCAAGGACAATCCCGACCTTTACGCCATACGAATACTGGACTATATCCTGGGTGGCAGCTTTACATCGCGGCTGACCATGGAGATCCGCACCAACCAGGGGTTGGCCTATAATGTAGACAGCCGCTTTGATGTCGGCCGTCGATTCACCGGCAGTTTTATTGCCGAGACCGAGACCAAGGCAGAATCTACCGCCAAGGCGATTGGTCTGATGAAGACCATCATCGCCGGTATTACCAAGGAGCCGGTCAGTGATCAAGAGTTGAAATCAGCCAAGGAGTTCATTATCAATTCCTTCATGTTTGGCTTCACCAGTCCGGCCTCCATTGTGACCCAGCGTGCCCGTCTGGAGTACTACGGTTATCCCGCCGATTACCTGGAAAAATATCGCGGCAACATCACCCGGATAACCAAAGAGGATGTGCTTAACGCCGCCCGGAAGCACCTGAAGCCGGATGCCTTCAAATTGGTTGTGGTGGGAGACGCCACCAAATTTGACAAGCCGCTTGCCAGCTTCGGTGTCGTGCGCGAGCTGGATCTGGACCTGAAACAGAGGGTTCCGCAACCATGAAAACAGTAAGTGTATTAACTTACGGATTGAAGAGGAGAGATAAATGTCAATTTTTGAATGGGATGACAGTTTTGCCCTGAACATTCCAGATATCGACGAACAGCATCAGCGGCTCATATCGATGATCAGCGATCTGGAGGCAGCGGTGCGGGAGGGCACCGGCGGGCTGATTATCAGTTACGTCCTGCAAGAGCTGATCCGCTATATTGCAATCCATTTCGAGGATGAGGAACGCCTGATGCTGACCCATGGTTTTCCCGGTCTTGGCGGTCATCGCCAGGAACACGATTTTTTCGTTTCAAGGGTGAAGCATATCAAGGAGAATTTCCGTGACGGGGACATCATGAGCAAGGAAACCCTCGATTTCCTCAAAGAGTGGATTTCCTGCCACATCAAAGGGACCGACCAGATTTACGCAGCCTTTATCAAGGCAGAAAACAGGTAAAAAATGTTAAAGATTTTTGGGAATTTCCCGATATAATATCTATGAAGAATGCAAATTTGGCTTCACAGGATTCAGCCATGAAAATAGAAAACGTCAATAAGAACTATACTGCTGATCTGGATCCAACTCGCAAAAAAACTGCAGGCCGCCCAGATCAACCGGCAAAGGCTGACAGCAAAGCCTTCAGCGTGCAACTCTCGACGGCCGTCGAACGGATGAATACATCCGCTCCGGAAGACGACGAAATCCGCCGGCAGAAGGTGGATGCCATCCGGCAGCGGTTGGCGTCCGGCACCTACAACATCAGCGGCAAGGATGTCGCCAGCAAAATCCTCAACACACTCAAAGACTGAACGCAAGAAGCCCCGCCGATACCGGCGGGGCTTCTTGCAAAATGCCTTCTTACGACTATTTATTCTATCTCCGACCCTGCCATGTGAGCGGCCATTCTGATAGCCGCCAACAGGCTGTTCTCCGAAGCCCTGCCGGTCCCTGCCAGATCATAGGCTGTGCCGTGATCCACCGAGGTGCGGATAATCGGCAGCCCCAGCGTCACATTCACAGCATCGTCAAAATGCAGCATTTTCAGCGGGATCAACCCCTGGTCGTGGTACATGGCAACCACTCCGTCATAGGCCCCCTGCTGGGCAAAGTGAAACAGGGTGTCGGCCGACAACGGCCCGACGGCATCGATCCCTTCCGCTTGAGCAGCCTGGATGGCCGGTCCGATGATGTCACGCTCCTCGTTGCCGAACATGCCTCCCTCGCCGCAGTGCGGGTTGAGGGCCAGCACCGCCAGGCGCGGTCGCGTGATTCCGGTCAAGCGGCGTACACCTGATTCGGTTACCCGGATGGTCTTCGATACCCGTTCAAAACTGACCAGTCCGGGCACATCCTTGAGCGCTTCATGGATCGTCACCAGGCTGACTCGCAGCACATCCCCCGCCAGCATCATCACGTAATCGCTTGTCCCGCACAGCTCTGCCAGCAGTTCGGTATGCCCGGGATAGTCATGGCCGGCCCGGTTCATGGCCTCCTTGCTGATGGGAGCGGTGGCCATGGCTGCCGCACTGCCCTCCAGGCACAGGCGGGCGGCAGTACAGATGTAACGGAACACGGCATCACCACTCGCCGCTGTTGGTTTACCGTAGCCCAGATCCTCGGTATCAAGCAGGGAGACAGACAGCAGCGGAATAGTGCCTGCCGGCGCCTGCCGCGCCTTCTCGGGAGCGATGATTTCATTCAACTGCAGGGGGGAGCCGCAGACCTTCACTGCCCGCGCCATGGCAATTGCATCGCCGATCACGAGCGGCACGCAGGTCTTCGCGATCTCCGGGTGCTGCAATGCCTTGACGATGATTTCAGGTCCGACTCCGCAGGGGTCGCCCATGGTGATGGCGATAAGTGGTTTCATGGAAATATCAGGCACAGTGTACCTCCGCCACCGCCAGGGTGACGTTGTCGGATTTGACCTTTCTCAACAGCAATCGACCATTGCCCGAGGCCAGGATTGCGGCCGGCTCGGCCACCCCTTTGGCTCCAATGGCAGCCAGGGCATGTCGTGACGGCGGCGATGGGACGCTGACCTGGTTCAATTCTTCGCTTGCAAAAAAAACCAGTTGGATGGCGTGTTGTTCCGCGAATTTGATCAGTCCTTGTTCGTCACGCTTGGCAGCAGCCGATGCAATGCACTTTACGCTCTTCAGGGCCAGGAATGCCTGCCTGAGCTGCATGCAGACAAAGTTCTCGATCTCTTCTGCCTGAGTGCCCCGGTTGCAGCCGATACCCAGTACCAGGTTGCGTGGCCGGAGGATCAGCAGGTTGTCCGGCTGGTTCTGGGAAGGGATGTGACGGTTGGTGACGAACAGGAACCCGCTGGCCCGACTGTCCATGGCCAAGGCCATGCTGTCGTAAAAGCAGAGCTTGCCGCGGCCGTGAAACCAGTTGCGGGTCTGTCCGCCGGGATCGACCACGGCGATCTCTGCTCCATCCAGCAGCATACGGTTAAGTGTCTTGATTTTGGAGAGGTCTTCGATGGCCCAATCCTGCTCCTTGGCCAGCATGTCGAAGGAGGGCAGGTCATTGGCATCGGTAGCAGTGGTAATGACTGGTCGGGCGCCGCTGATGAAGGCGCAGCGCTCGGCCAGTTCGTTGGCCCCTCCCAGGTGGCCGGAGAGGAGTGAGATGGCGAATTTGCCGGCATCGTCCATCACGACCACGGCCGGGTCTTTATCTTTTGATTCCAGGAAGGGGGCGACCATGCGCACCACAATGCCGCTGGCCATGATGAAGACAAATCCGTCGCATTCCGGCCAGAGCGAGGCGATCAGCTCCTTCAGGCCAGCGGGATCGAAGATCTGTTTGAGCGTGCCGGCCTGGCCGGCATAACGGTTCGAAACATGAAGCTGTGCCCCGGCCAGGCTTTCCCGCAGTTTCTGCCCCAACAGGGCCCCGTTACGGGTTATGGCGATGACGGCGATGCGCATCTCAGGCCACGCTGTCCCGGAAGCCGTGGGCAAAGCCTCCATCGTAAAGCAGCGACTTGGCCTTGAGCCCTTCGCGCCGCGCCGCCAGCACATCCCCCACGATGATCAAAGCCTGGCGGTCGATGCCGGCCTCGCGCACCTTGGCAGCTATGTCAGCCAGGGTGCACTGAATGATTTGCTCGTCATCCCATGATGCCCGGCAGACCACGGCTGCTGATGTTTCCGGCGTGTAGGCCCCGGTCAGGAGTTGCTCCACCACCTGTTCGACCATTCCCACCGACAGATAGATCACCATGGTAGCGCCGATACGGGCGATCTCGCTCAGTCGCTCCCGCTCCGGTACCGGGGTGCGTCCCTCGATACGGGTAATGATCACCGTCTGGGAGACCTCCGGCAGGGTCAGTTCCTGTTTCAGTGCGGCGGCCGCGGCAAAGGCGCTGGTCACGCCCGGCACCACCTCGTAGTCGATGCCCAAGCGGTCCAAGGCCTCCATCTGCTCCTGGATGGCACCGTAGATCGAGGGGTCGCCGGTATGCACTCGAACAACGTTTTTTCCCGCCGCAATGGAGTCCGTCATCACGGTGAGAACTTCGGACAGGGTCATGCCGGCCGAGTCGTGTATGGCAGCAGCCGCAGCATAGAGCTGGACGAGTTTCCGGTCCACCAGGCTGCCGGCGAAGATGACTACGTCGGCATGACGCAGGAGCCGCGCCCCGCGGATAGTGATAAGGTCGGTTGCGCCCGGCCCTGCACCGACGAATGATACCTTTGGTGACATGAACTCTCTCCATCAAACAATCGAGATATTCCGGAAAACGTTAGTACCGAAACGTTCTGTTCTTGTAGTCCGAAACCTGGGGCATGTCAAGTTGGGGTCGTCTTTTGGGTTGTGTTGCAATGACACGAAATTGTCATGGTCAGTTCTACTAATTGCTTACTTTACTTTTTTAGTGTAATGTGTATCAAATTCTC
>MHXL01000176.1:2048-5073 GCA_001824455.1 Desulfuromonadaceae bacterium GWB2_53_15 | reverse complement strand
ATTTCCTGTGCTCCTGGAGCAATTCCGTCCTTCTGTTGATGGATATATTCTATGGATTCCGGGTATCAGCAAACAGGGGCAGCCTGTCTGCCTCACCTGTCGGGACTGATTAGTGCAACAGCGAATATATTATCAAGTCTCCCTGAAGAGACCGTGTCTCCTGTACTTATGCCGCTTATAAATCAGGCTTTTTCCAGTTTCTCGATAAGCCCATGCAACTTGTCGTCAAGGGAAGCAGCGCTGTCTCGTTCGTTCCGCAGAGTCAGCAACTCTTCGGCTGTATTGAGCAGCGCCAGCGTCAGCACCAACTGAACATCGCCGCTCTTGAGAGCAGCTCCGATCTCCTGCAGCCTGCCATTGACGAAGGATTCGACCGCATGAACCTTTGCAGCGGAGGCCGAACTCCTGACTGAGAGTTCCCGGCCGAGCACCGTGACCTGGTGGCTTGTTTTCATACGAAGCCGCTAGATCCCTTCCAACTTGCCGAGAATAGCGTCAACGCGAGCCTTGAGGCCCTCTCGCTCATCAAGGAGCTGCTGATTTTCCTGGGTTATACGACTGTTTTCTTCTCTCAGAGCCGTGTACTTTTCCACAAGCTCATTAACCTTACTATCCAGTATCTCAAAGAGTTCTTGGTTCATAATTTTTGTTTCCTTTCGGGGCACGCTACTATACTCACAGGGCGCTGCAAAGTCAAGCCCTAATTGTGTAAAATCGGGGACTTCCCGAGTTTTACTACGCCTGGAAGAGTGCATCCGTGAACTCTTGCGGATCGAAATCGCGCAGATCGTCAATCGCCTCGCCAACGCCGATAAAGCGTACCGGCAGGGCGAACTCATGGCTCACCGCCACCACAATGCCCCCCTTGGCTGTCCCGTCCAACTTGGTCAGGGCAATGCCCGAGACATGGGCGGCCTCCTTGAAGAGCCTTGCCTGGGATAAGGCATTCTGGCCGGTAGCGGCATCCACAACCAGCAGCGTTTCATGAGGGGCTCCCGGGATTTCGCGGTCGATTACCCGCCGGATCTTCTTCATCTCCTCCATCAGGTTAACCTTGGTATGCAGCCTGCCGGCCGTATCGATAATCAGGATATCCACTTGCCGGGCCAAGGCAGCCTTGCAGGCATCGAAGACTACGGCCGAAGGGTCGGCCCCCTCCTTATGACGGATAACATCCACACCGGAGCGATCTCCCCAGACCGTCAGCTGTTCGGCGGCGGCGGCGCGGAAGGTATCGGCAGCAGCCAGCAGCACCTTCTTGCCATCGGCGGTAAAGCGGGAGGCGAGCTTGCCGATGGTAGTCGTCTTGCCAACCCCGTTCACACCGATTACCAAAAGCACAAAGGGGTTCTGGCTGCCAATCTCCAACAGGCTATGATGGGCTGACAACCGCGACAGGATCTCATCCTTCAGGGCGCGGCGCAACGCTTCTCCATCCTTCAGTTCGTTGCGCCCCAGGCGCTGTTCCAGGGTGCGGATCAACTCCACGGTGGTCTTGACCCCGATATCGGAGGTGATCAGGATTTCTTCCAACTCCTCCAGCGTGTCGGCATCGATCTCCTTCTTGCCGAGCACCAGGGCATCGATTCTCCCGACCAGACCATCTTTGGTTTTTTTTAATCCGGACTTGAGTCGTTCAAACAGGCCCGGCTTGCCAACAGGTTCAGCACTAGCGGCAACCGGTGCAGTTACAGCCGGTTCCGGCACAGGGGTCATTTCCACAGCCGGTTCGAACAATTCCTCGGCAGCAGGGACATTGCCGCTGATCTTGTTGATCAGCCCCCGAAAAAAGCCCTTCTTTTCCTGCTGTTCCATTATATCTCCTCCTTACACCGGCCGACTGCAACACGAAAGTGGTACAGCGCCAGAGCCACCGGGCAACTGCGGCCAATGCTCATCACCAGCGAATAATCCGGGTCGATGCAGCCGACAATCAGATGTCCGTCGGTGGCGGTCACCACAACATCCTCGACATCACCCGCCTGTACGGAATCCTGGATCTCTTTTAGGCGACCCAGGATAATCCCCTGATGGGCCGCAATAAAGCGGATATCGTACGGCTCGCAGTGGCAGTACTCCTGCACCGCCTCGCCCTCCCAGTCCACCAGGATGGCCCCCACCGCGTGCGGCGTGCGATCGACAAGTTGCTTCAAAATACTTTTAAATGGCATCTTAACTCCCGTGCTACGTGCGACGTGCCCTAGTTCAGCCTCACCGATACGACCTTCGAAGCTCCCGGCTCCTCCATGGTAATGCCGTACAGGGTATCGGCCACCTGCATGGTGGCCTTGTTGTGGGTAATGATAATAAACTGGGAGATGGCGCTCATCTCCCGGACCATCTCGTTAAAGCGCCCGATATTGGCGTCGTCCAGCGGTGCATCCACTTCGTCCAGCAGGCAGAAGGGGGTCGGCTTGATCAGGAAGATCGAGAAGATCAGCGCCACGGCCGTCAACGCCTTTTCTCCACCCGAGAGCAGCGTTACGTTTTGCAGCTTTTTGCCTGGCGGCTGGACAATGATGTCGATACCTGTTTCCAGCAGGTCTTCCTCGTTGGTCAGGCGCAACTCGGCCTGACCCCCACAGAATAGGCGCGGAAAAACCTCCTGGAATTTGGCGTTGACCTGGTTATAGGTCTCCAGAAAGCGCTGCCGAGTAGTGCGATTGATGCGCTGGATGGCCTGCTGCAGACTGCGCAACGACTCCTCCAGATCATCCTTTTGCGAGGTAAGGAAGGTGAAGCGCTCCTCCATGCCGGCGCATTCGTCAATGGCCATCAGATTGACCTCGCCCATCTCGTCCAAAAGCTTCTGCAGTTCCAGCCGGCGCACCTGACGGACGGCTTCGTCAAAATCGGTCACCTCCAGCTTGGCCTGGGCCTCGGCCATGGTGATGCGGCTCCGTTCCTGCAGCCCCTGCTCCAAGAGTTCGGCCTGCATGCTCAGGGTGGAAAAACGCAGATTGAGATCGGCCTGGGCCTGGCGAACAGTTTCACTGGCCTCACGGGACTGCTTGGCCCTGGTCTC
>MHXL01000176.1:1561-1992 GCA_001824455.1 Desulfuromonadaceae bacterium GWB2_53_15 | reverse complement strand
GGTTTTCGGACTCAAGTTGGAGCCGGAGCAGCCCCTGCAAACGCTCTGTGGAAACTTTGATCAATCCATCCAGCTCAGTCCGTTCGGCCGCCCCCTTTTCCATCTCCTGGCAATCACCGGCCATACGCTGCGACAGCTCCTGCGAGCGTTGTTCCAGGTCAGCCAGACTGCGCAGATGGGAATCGTGCTGCTCACGGAGCGTGGCCGCCTGCACCCGGATGGCCGTGACCCGTTCACGGACAGCTGCCAATTGCTCGCGCCGGACATCACCTTGCTCCTTGAGTTGGCCGACCGCCTGCTCCAGATCCCGGGAGGCGCTGGCGATCTCCTCCATGCGCGTCTGCGCCAGCTTCTGTTCGGCCTCCAGCGATTCCTTTTCTTCACTGAGGGTGTTCCCTTCCAACTCCTGCACCGTCAGACGTTCCTCAATG
>MHXL01000176.1:1080-1548 GCA_001824455.1 Desulfuromonadaceae bacterium GWB2_53_15 | reverse complement strand
CGACGGCCTGCTGGCGATCCTTGCGCAGGCCGGTCAGCTTCAACTCAGCCTGATGCAGCAATGCCCCGGTGGTTTTAAGCCCTTCAGCCACCACCTGGGACTGGCGGCGCATTTCCTCACGTTGATTTCCGAGTTCGACAAGCTCCTGTTCCAGCACAGCCACCCGGCCTTCCAAGTCCTTGATTTCTCGTTTTTTATGAATTATGCCTTGCTGAACCTGATCGCCGGACCCGCCGGTTACAACACCACCTTGGCTGACCATGTCCCCCTCGCGGGTTACAAAGGCCAGGCCAGGGTGCTGGCGGGCCAGCAAAAGCGCCTGGCCAAGGTCACTCACCAGCATGCAATCAGCCAGGATATGGCGGATCAGCCCCGCATGCCGCCCCGAGACCTTCACCAGATCAGCCAGTGGGGTCGCACCCGTTATGATTGCAACCGCCGAAGCAGCAAACTTAAGCGGAAGTGCCA
>MHXL01000176.1:0-1067 GCA_001824455.1 Desulfuromonadaceae bacterium GWB2_53_15 | reverse complement strand
GCCATTACTGGATTTTAGGAACTCCAGAGCCCGCAGTGCATCGCTGTCGTCGCCACATAGCACACATTGCAGACGCTCGGCCAGGGCCGCCTCCACAGTTGCCTCCAGCTCTTCGGGGGCCTCAATGACATCCGCCAGCAGACCGCTGAAGCAAGTGCGCAATTCGGAGGACTTCATCAGGTTTTTCACACCCTGCCCGTAACCTGCGAACTGGGCCTCCAGCTCCCGCAGGGAGTGCAAGCGAGACGTCGCCCGGTTCAACTCATCCCGGCGGGACTGCCAACCTTTTTCCAGCTCGGGCAGGCGGGTGCGCAATTCATCCTCACGGCCACGCAAACCGGCTAGCTCGTCCTGGTGCACACCCTGCTCCAGCTGCACTTCAGCCAGCTCTCCATCCAGGGTGGTACAGCGTCGACGGGCCAGCTCCAATCGTTCCTGCAACTGCACCGCTTCTCTGTGGTGACGCTCCAGCCGTTCAGAGGTACTTGCCAACCGTTTCTGGGCATTTTCATGACGGTTTTTGTATTGGGCTGACTCTGACAGGGCCGTGAACAGCTCCCTGCGGCGCCCTTCCAGCATCCGGTTGAGCTCGTCTTCAGCCTGCTGATGGCCGGCCAACTCCCCCTCCGCCCGCTGCAGGTCATCACCTATGGCGGCCGCTTCGCTGGCAGAGGTGCCCAACCGCAACTCCAGCAAGCCCCGTTGCTCGATACATTCCGCCAAACGCCTTTCCAGATCGCCCGCCTCGGATGTGAGCCGCGTCAGGCGACCCTCCAGCCCGGCCAGCTCCTTGCGCTGAAACTCCAGCCCGTTTTCAGCTGTGGCAAACTCACTTCTGACGCGGTAGATATCCTCCTGGGCAATGTTCAGGCGTTTCTCCGCCTCCAGGAGCTGCAGGCGAAACTCCTCGGCCTGGGACTCGCCCAGGGCCGAGGCGGCAAAGACCTCCCGGATTTTATCGTTGAGCTGCGCCAGATCACGCTCGGCCTCGGCCCGCTGCTCCTGCACCAGGCAATACTCCCGGGCTGTGAAGAGCAGATCGATCTCGCGCAGTTCATCGCGGTATT
>MHXL01000175.1:9074-9204 GCA_001824455.1 Desulfuromonadaceae bacterium GWB2_53_15 | reverse complement strand
CAAGCGACTTATGCCAGGTTATTCCGCTCATGGCTCGACACCTTCAAGTTTGATCGGCTCCCGGAGGAACGGTTCATACAGGATCGTACCGATTCCCGGTTCGCTGCGGCCATCGAACAGATACTGCTGC
>MHXL01000175.1:3305-8945 GCA_001824455.1 Desulfuromonadaceae bacterium GWB2_53_15 | reverse complement strand
CGGACAAAAATGCCGGTGTCATTGTCGGTTATCAGGTTTTCCCGTATGACGGCATTACCACGATAAGATCGGATGCCGATTCCGTTTCCGCTAAAGACCGAGCGGGTAATCTGCATTGGCCCGCTCCGAAAACGTATTCCACCGGAGTTTTTACGAAAGATGCTGTCTGTCACTGTCAGGTTGGTGAAGTGGCTGTGCAGACCCCAAGTGGCGTACTCGAATATACAGTGTACAATCCGGCTTCCCTCCGCATATTCCAGCATAATCTCATCCCACAAGGAATCCTCGTGCTGATCTTGCGCGCTAAAGGTGATTTTTTGATCCCTCTGTCCATTTGCCTCAAGTTTTCCTTGTACCGTTAAGCCGGTACCCTTGGCAAACAGCACCCGGGTGCCTGGAGCAATGACCAGACTGCTTCCTTTGAGAACGGTCACTGTTGAGTCCACCCGAACGGTGCCATGCCAGAATGCATCGGCCGCAATCTCGTGCAGGGGCCAACTTATCGGGTGTGGAGCGGAGCTTGCGGGATCGTGACCAACCCTGCCACGTTTCGGATCAATCCGTTTGTCACCGATAACCTTTTCAGGGGCAACTCCGCCCCACCAGTTATTTGGGGCTGCCAGGTCGGCAGTGCCTTCATAGTCAAGCGCATACAGGCCGTTTGTGGTGAAATTATTGCCGCTCAGCACTCCGCTAAACGACAGGATGCCGATTCCCCGTTCGCCATTACCGGCAAACAGGTTGCCCCGCACGGTCGCACCGGATTCCTGGATGTTCAGGCCGTTAATGCCGTTGTTGGTAAAGAAATTGGCGGTCATTTCCAGGTTGTCGCAATTCTTCAGCGAGACCCCGATCTCGCTGTTGGCGGATATGACATTACTACTGAAGCTGCTGTGAAATGTATCGGCCACCATCGCCCCGAAACGGTTGCCATCCATGAGATTTTCCGTAAGTGTGGAAGTGCTTTCCCGTAATCGCAGCCCTTCCTTCATGTTACGCTGGAACCGGTTTCCCTTGGCAGTCAGGTGAACCCTGAAGAAGTTGGCGCCGTCATAATTACCGACCACTCGATTGTTGCTGAAGACGATGGTTGAATCACGCCCCTGCACACCATTTTTGTTGCCGTACAACCAGCTGTTGCGGATATCTACAGCCGACTCTTGGAACTGGATGCCCCGGTAATTATTGCGGAATATTGTGTTGGTGATGGAAAGATTGGAAAAGTGGAAGTGTGCGCCCCGGTAAGCGTTCTCGATCTGACAGAATTCGATCAGGTTCTGGCTGCCGTCGCTGTTCATGATGTTGATGGCATCCCAATCACCCATTTTCGGGTCTTTTTCCGCAGAACGAAAAAAGATTGGCGCCTCGAGGGTTCCCTTGGCAAGCAGGCGGCCTTGAATAAACAGACCATTTTCGCCGATGCCATCACCGTTTGTGTCCTTTTTTATGAATTCTACGACTGTGCCGGGTAGGATAATCAGTCGTCCCCCTTCAGGAACCCGGATCAGACCGTTCACCCGAATCCGCCCCTGCCAGATGGTTTCCCCTGTCAGGGCTTCATCACCATATTCCCTGGCGATTGGCAGCACTCTGTAGGGATACTCTTGCATAGCTGGTGTTGCAACAGCCGTGCGTTCGAGTAGATCGCGCTTCCTGTTTGCAGTCACCAGCGTATCCTGTCGTGTTACTCCGGTTACCCCGTAGGTAAACAGACCGTAGTCATTGCCGCTTATCTTGCTGTTCTCAAGCCTCGCCGAAGCTGACGCACCTTGCACGACAAGGCCATAGCGATTGCCGGTCAGGGTAGATGTCGTAAGTTGCAGGGATCCGCCTGTCTGATGCAATGCCGTGTCAGCATCACTGATACGGCAGTTGGAAACCTCGGCACTCCCATTATCAATGATAATACCGGCCCAACCCCCGGCTTTTCCTTCGGAGGAGATGAACTCCACCGGCGATAGCTTATTGCCCTGAACCCGCAAAACACCCCTAATTGTGATTTCGGTGAGTGGTGAAAGATATTCAGGATCTGTCTTGGTATTTTCGGCGGCTTGCACCGTGATACGTGTTCCCGCGAGGACAGTCAGCGTAATGCCCGAAGGCACCAGAACATCTTCATTGACGACAAGATTGCCTTGCCAGATGGTATCTTTAGTCAATACGGCAGCTTTTGCGGGGGAGTTTGGCAGAAATACAAAAATGAGACTGATGAGAATAGACGTTATGTGAAGGCGTTTCATCATTGGAGAATCCATCCGGATATATTGATAGCCCTGTATACGCAAAGAGAGGCACCGGTTTGCACCGATGCCTCCCGCCTTCTCTTTTTAGCAGGGATGTACCATCGCACTTCCCACAATTCTGGGACGAGCATATTTTGCTTTCTTCACCTGTCCTCACCCCCCCTCAGTACCATTCTATATGTTAAAGCAAAATCTGGGCCATTTGCATTACCTTATTATAGATTACTCCGTGTTCGGTCCGCGTCCTGGAAACTTTTTAACCTTGAGGATGCCGATATGGGCAGTTTCGCCGGTTTTAACCGATACCTGTGACATGGGTTCTTCCCTGTTGCCGTCCAGCATCTTGCCTGCGCGTGGCGGGCCACCGCCAAAATCATCCCTGATTTTGATATAGTAGGTGCCACCCTCAGGAACACGAAGCACAAACTTGCCTGCTTTGCAGCTGCGCTCAGAAACAAAAAGCGGTTTTCCGATAATCGTCGGGGTAGGAAATGCGAAGGCCATCGCCCCTTCAACCGGTTTTCCATCGGCATCTTGAATACTGCCTTCAATGGCAGTTGTCCCGGGAATCAGGAAAGGTGTTTTGATCTGGCGTGCGCCAAGTATCGTCCCCACATCTAGCCGGTCACCCTTTTTTACCTGATATTTTTTAGGCAGCCCGTTGTCATCAAGGCTGAGCAGAAAAAAATCTCCATCCTCAGGAGGGCCTATCCGTGTGGTCCCGCGCAGTCGCTGGACCGCGCCGATGCAGTATGTGCCTTCAGGAAGCTCGATGCTGAAGCTGCCGTCACCTTTCAGTGCTCCCACATGGTCGGGCACTCGCCAATATTTATCACGGGAAGGAGCTGGCCCTGTAGCCAGATTATACATATAAAACAGGGCTCCGGACATTGGCAGCCCGGCCTTGATCATAAAGGTGCCGGTCATGGTGGCGTTATTGAAATCCTCCGCACCAAAGCTGAAGGTGGCCGACAAAATCGTCATTGCAACGAGTATCACAACACACAGTTTTTTCATGGTCGTGTCCCCCCCGTGGTGGCCTGACCGGTCGCTGACGGCCGGAGTCCCCTGGCCCCCGCGTTTCGCACCGGTTCAGGCAAAAATGGTTCATAGAGTATTTTGCTGAGGCTGTTATCCTTGCTGCGGTCATACATCAGCTCAGCGATTGTTTCGCGTTTTATTGATCCCCACCAGTTCCCGGCTACGGTAATATCGCGTTCCTGTCCCTCACCCAGGGAAAAGTTGTAGGTGCGATTGGCAAAAATATTGTTTCCTTCAAAACGGGGCATTTCCTTGCCACGGTTGAGGAGATCGAAATCAACCGCATTCACATGTTGGCGCACAAACAGCACACCGATATCGTTTCTGGAGATATCATTGTTGGCGATCAGTACGTTGCCTTCCAGCCGCATGAACCGGATTCCGATGCGGTTATCGATAAAGCTGCAATGGTCAACGTTCAGATCTGCCGTATTGTAATGTATTCCCCGATTGTTATGCTGAAAGACGGAATCGCTGATCCTTACATCGGCGTAATGGATCATGACACCGGCGAAGGCGTATTCAAAACGGCAGTTTTCGATGATATTACCGCGGTTGGCCGCGAGAAACTGCAGATATGACCAGTCATTGGCAGCAGGTTTTTCCTGGGCCGAGGTGAAGACGATCTTGTTGTCGGCATTACCGCGGGCAATCAAGCGTCCTTCCACCAAAATCTCCCCGTCACCGACATCGTTTTGATCCCGGTCGATCTTTTTGAACCGGACCACCGTTCCGGGCCGAATGGTCAGTGTCGCACCCCGTTTAACGGAGATAACACCCTGGATGATGATTTCACCCTGCCAAACCGTATCCTGCGTGATCACGGTATCGTCCAGAATCACGGGAGTGCCGGCAGGAGTCCCGACGATGGTCTCGGATTGAACGCGCTCTTTGCCTTGAGCAGGAACGTCCATTACCTTACCGGCAATAATATTGATGTTTCCGACAAGCTCACCCTGCTTGAAGGTAACCGCATGCCGGACATTGCCCTGATAAAGTCCGTACAGTTCTCCGCGGTGGGGGCCATCTCCCAGCGTGTCCCGTGCAACGACACCATAATCTCCATCGGTATCAATCGGGATGAGAAAATTTCCGCGCTCATCCGTCTCAGCAGAAAACTCGCTGCCGTGATAGACATGGTACATCTGGAACACCGGTGATGTCAGGCGGTAGGCCAAAACACTCATACCCGCCAGCGGACGATTGTTCGCATCAGTCACTTTCCCACGAATACCGGATTTCGATGTAGCCGATAGTTCGGCCACGGTTTTGATAGCATCTGATTTTACTGGTGGGGTGGCAACGAAGTCGTTCCGGTCAATCTTCGGGTAACAGGAAAACTCAATCTGGGCTGTCAGATCCGCCTTGACCTCTAAGGGGTTTTGGGAATAGTAGCAGTACAGATCACCCTTCTGCAGTGGCCGATTGCCCTTGCCGGTGACAATTTTCCGAGCGGTCACCACGTAATTGCCAGGCTCCACCTGCAACCTGAAACGCCCATCAGCACCGATGGATTCGGTTTTTACCCCTAATCCCTTGAAGGTCTTGCTCTCGGGCTTATAGAGCGCCAGGTAAGCACCTTCCAGCGGTTTTCCCTTGTAGGTGATTCGGCCTTGGACGCCAGGGGAACCATCAACATACACAGGTGGAGAGTCTGTTGCCGTCGCCAGCAAGGCAAGCCAGAAATTTTCTTTATCCACACTAATGGGGTTGCTGCCGTGATAGGCAAAAAATTTGCGGCTGCCGGATTCCCCTGTTGCGGTGAAGTGATAAGAACCAGGTGGAATGTGCAGTTGATATACTCCGTCCTTATCAGTTTTGGCCGTGGCTGCCGGTTGTACTTTGCGCTGCAGGTCGCTATAACTGCGGTGCGCGGAGACCAATGCATCCGACAGCGGCCCCGATTCTGTAAAAACACGGCCTTCGATGGTCACATCGCCAGCATGAGTAGTGACAGAGGTTGCCAGTAAAAGCAGGAGAAAGGCAAAGAAAGCTCCTGCGGTGCCACAGTGCATTTTATGGATACGATGGCTAAATTTCATATCTGTTTTATAACACAGCCTGCGACCATCTTGCAAAATCCAATTTTATCCTTCCAGTGGAGGTGGTTTTTTTTATTGCTTGTTGTCATCCCCTTGAGCGCTCTTCTAAAACTGATCACGATCACCGCATACTCAGAGCTGAACCTTTATTCCGTACAGACATTTGCCTCAGCTGAATATGGTTTTGCAATCACCGTTGCCTCGCTGTATGGCGATTTATCGGCCCCATTTAGTGACCTGACGCGATAACGGTACTGTTTTTTGGGGTCGATAGCAATTTTGTCGGTATAGGTCAAGGTTGCACCGTCCAGGGT
>MHXL01000175.1:619-3262 GCA_001824455.1 Desulfuromonadaceae bacterium GWB2_53_15 | reverse complement strand
GTCGAGCCGAATCTTGAAGCCGCCATCCAGCGCGGTTGCGGTCAGATTCTGCAATGCCATCGCTGATGTGGTGGTACATTTTTCATCACTTGCGCCTGATTCGCCGCCGCTAACGTTCCAGGCCTTGACCTGATAACAGTAGTAGGTGTTTTCCGTAAGCCCGGTGACTGTTTTCCCGCCACTGTCCGGTGTCAGGGAGGTACAGCCGATCCTGGGAACCGGGTAGCCGCAATATGATTGGGTGAAGGACTTGGTTACCGTGCCGATTGAGCCCCATTCCCCACCGGCACTTATTTTTTGTTCAACTCGGTATTCCGTGGCGCCGGATGTAAGCGGCCAGGACAGATCGATCTGGGCGGACGAAACAGGCGTTGCCGTAATAACCGGAACAGGCGGCGTGGTGGTGGTGGATTGTACGGCGCTGGTTGCTGAGAAGCCGCCGCTGGAAGTGGCGCTGACCCGGTAGTAGTAGAGTGTCCCGGCGCTAAGGCCGGTGTTGGGGTAGGTCACGACGTCCGTAGCAACAGTGGCGATGTTGTTCGTCCAGGTAACGTTGTCAAGACTGCGATCGATCTGATAGCCGCTATTGCCGGTGACTTGCGGCCAGGTCAGGGTAATGGTCGAAGTGGTAATATCGCTGAAGGTAATTGTTCCAGGCGCCAGTGGTTTTGTCGATTGGGAAACGATATTGCTGTAAAGGGAATTCTGGGTGGCCGGTGGCCCGGACGGCCCTATTGCCAGAATTTTGTAGCAGTAAAAGGTTCCGGCAGTGAGGCCGGTATGGTTGTAGGTAGCGATGTTGATGGCATGGGCAATGGGACCGCTCCAGTTGTCATCGGTACAGCTGGCCCCGGTACGCAGTTTCCAGTACAGCTTGTAACCGTTATCGCCATAGACATTATTCCAGGTAGGAGTCAGCTGGGTGGTTAGTGTCGATGCTACGGTCGGAGCAACCATGATCGGCGCCGGCGGGGTTACGGTAATCCATTGTTCATTGCTCCAGGCGGTATAATCAGTGGCATTATATTTGTTCCTCACTCTAAAACGATAGGTATATCCAGGTATCAGGCCGGTGTTGGCATCACTGCTGAGAACCCTGCTGCCGCCATCCGTGGGCTGATACAGGGTGTAGGTGGTGCAGGTCGGGGCGGTAAGTACCCTGATGGTCGGGGTGTGCTGATCACTTGCCTGTGAACTGCAGCGCTCGATCTCGTAGAGCACCGAAGTGAGGGCCTTGTTCCAGCCAACTTCAACAGTATTGCCGCTCAAGGACGCTTTTCTGTGGGTGTGGCCGACTTCGGGCGCCCAGTAGGTGGAGCTGATATTGCCTGGGGTGGATGCCGGCACGGTAAACACAAAGTTGTTGATATTCGTGGTTATGTTCGTTCCGGCCACATGCGGCAATCTTCCCAGCTGGTAGATCCAGAATGAGCTTGGAGTGAACGCGTCCGTAGCCGACAGATCCACCTGCCTTCGCAAGGTCCAGGATTCCGCAGTGGGTGACGTGTACAGCTTCAGGGAGCTGCCTGTTCTTGCGATTCTCAGTTTGCCTGAAGTTTCGCTGGTTGGGATGATTTGCATGTCGTTAACGCTGTAAATCGGGTCGTAGATCTGTACCCAATACGCTTCGATTGCCTGAGCTGCCGACCTTGGATCGTAAATCATATAAGAGTCGTTGCTGGCAATCTGGTACGGGAACGGGGTATCCACGGTAATACTGCTGGCGGTGTTGCTGGCAATTGTCCTGAACAAGCCGATGTTGGGCCCGCTGGACATGTACAGATAGAAGCCTGCCCACTGGTCAGGGCCTGTGGTCCAGTCCTTTAGTGGCAGGGTAGAACCAATGTTTTTTGAGGCATCGATAAGTACCGTATTGGTATTGTTTAAACCGTCCACGGTGCTCCCGTTTGTGGCGGCGTTTCCTGCGATCACATTGATTCTGTAGGAGTCGCCGACAATCTTGTAAGAATCGCCGCTGCCGATCGATGATGCGAAGCCGGTTCCCTCCACGGTAACGCTGGTGGCGTCATTGCTTTTAATCCTCATCGACTTGCCGGCATTCGGTCCGTCAACCATGACCAACAGGTAATTAACCCAAATATTGGTCGTCCAGTTTGTCGTGCCGGTGGAATCGACCAGCTTGGTGTTGCTGTTGCCGCTTGCAGCTGCAACTCCGGTTACCCCGGATGGGTCATTGGGGAAGGCGTTATCCAGGGTTATGCTGTTCGTGGTACTGGCGGTGATCTTCCGGACCAGCTGGTTGTTGGGACCGGAAATGATCTGTACATAATAGTCCTTCCACTTGTCAACGGGAGCCCAGTTCTTCCAGGCAACTGCGGATCCGGGCATGGTCCTGGTATCCGAGATGGTTTTTGTCCCGGCATCATAGGCGCTGGCCCGGCCATATTCCTGCGGAACCACTCTGCCCCGATTGATATATGATTGGTAATACTTGCTGCCCGCAGGAGACTGGAAATCAAATCTGACCGTGGCGTAGGTGCTGGCCAGGTAAAGATACGGCAGAGTGGTGTCCGGAGTAATCAGGCCGGGGGTGATCGTGTAGCCGAATTTGTTGTCAAAGTCACCGGTTAACGGGGTCAAGTCTTTCAAGTTCAGCAGTTCGTAGTTGTAATTGTTGGCAAA
>MHXL01000175.1:0-584 GCA_001824455.1 Desulfuromonadaceae bacterium GWB2_53_15 | reverse complement strand
GCCGGTGACGGCCATGGTCCCGATCAGGTAGGTGTCGGTGGCGAGGATCGGGTTGGCAAATGGAGTGGCCACGGTAATGGTGGTCGCGGTCCTGGCGGAGATGTTGCGGGCCTGGCCGTTGTTGGCGCCCGAGGTCATCATCAGGAAGTACCCCTGGCTCCAGTCTGTTGTCCAGGTTTTTGTCGTATCCACCAACTCCGTATTACTGGTGCCGGGGCTGCCTGCCGCAGTGCCGAAATGGGCAGTGGACGGCAGCAGGGCAAACGTATAGTTGGCGGCATTGTTGCTGGTGAAGACCGGGGAGACGGTAAACGTCTTGGTTGTGTTGTTATATGCGCTAATAGGTCGTGCATTTCCCTGGTTGAGGCCCGAGGTCATATACAGGTAATAGCCGGTCAGGTCCTGTTGCCAGGCATATGCGGTATCAGACAACGCGGAATTGGTGACGACCGAGGTTGCCTTGCCGAAATAGGTGGCGGTGCGTACAGCCGGAGTTATCAGGTAGGTGTCACCGATAGCTATTGCGTTGGCAAACGGAGTCGTTGTCAGGGTGGTGGCGGTTTTACCGATGATCGGACGGGCCT
>MHXL01000174.1 GCA_001824455.1 Desulfuromonadaceae bacterium GWB2_53_15 | reverse complement strand
TCTGATGCTTTCTGCCGGTCAGAAGGTGGATCTCCAGCAGGCTAAAGCCTTTTGCTTCTTTCAGAACCTTATACGCCGTATGAGATAGTTTCCCTTTGGTGGTGTCTTGTGTCGAATACACGCTGTAAGCGTTGTTCTCCGCCAGATAAGTGCTGATCACCCCCTCTTTCGGGGTAAGCTCACCATAAACAACGGCCAGATATCTCTTTTCCGAATTTTTCCACTGTTCCTGCAATATCAGTTTCGCTTTTTCGCTTTTGGCGAAAATCAGTATGCCCGAGGTATCGCGATCCAAACGATGAACAATATAAATCCGGTTGCGGGATTTGCTGTTCCCCTTGCGGACATACTCATTGAGAATGCTGTGGGCCGTTCTTGATTTATCCCGCTCCGTCCCCATGGTCAACAGGCCGCAGGGCTTGTTCACCACAAGGATATCATCGTCCTCATACAGCAGCTCAACCCCTTTGGGCTGATGCTTCAAGCGGGGGCTTTTGTTTCTGATCATCGCAATTCCACCAGACCCTGCTAAACAGGCTCGTAAGTTACAAATAAAAAAACCACAGGGTGTGACCCCTGTGGTTCAGGCTTAAAGATACAAGCTGCTACCTGAGCGCCGCCTCGGCCAGAACCTCGGCGACATCGCGCACCCGGACACCTTCCGCATTCACGTCCTTGAGACCATCCTCGAACATGGTCATGCAGTACGGACAGGACACGCAGATGGTATCCGGCTTTTCCTCAAGCGCCTCTTTGACCCGGGTGATATTGATCCGCTCGCCGGTATGTTCCTCCATCCACATGCGCCCACCGCCGGCACCGCAGCAGAAGGAGTTCTCGCGATGCCGCTGCATCTCAAGCGGTTCGTTGCCGGTGGCCAGGGAGAAGACTTCACGTGGCGCTTCGTAGACATCGTTGTGGCGCCCGAGATAGCAGGAATCATGAAAGACCGTCTGACCCATGCCTGCGGCCAGATGGGGCAGTTTGATGCGACCGTCCTGAACCAGATTTCGCAATAGTTCGGAGTGATGAATTACCTCCAACTCCAACCCATACTGCCGATAGTCATTTTTCAGCGTCGAAAAGCAGTGGGGGCATTGGGTAATAATTTTCTTCACGCCCCGTTCCCTGAAGATAGCCACATTCTCCTGCGCCATGCGGTCATAGACGTACTCGTTACCCAATCGCCGTACTGAATCGCCGCAGCATTTTTCATCCTTGCCCAGGATCCCCCAGGAAATCCCTGCCTTATCCAACAGCATGGCCAACGCAACTGAGACCTGTTTGTTGCGTGAATCAAACGAACCGGCACACCCCACAAAGAAGAGATACTCGGTCCTGCCTTTCTCGAAGGGCTTGACCTCCATTTGCGCGCACCACTTGGTCCGCTCGCTGGGTGCAATCCCCCAAGGGTTGCTGCGGCCTTCCATGTTCTCAAAGAGATTCAGCAGTTCTTCGGGGAATTTGGCCTCCGTTTCCACCAGATGACGCCGCATGAGCAGGATCTTGGGCATCTGTTCAATAAAGACCGGACAGGCCTCCATGCAGGCGCCACAGGTAGTGCAGGCCCAGATGGCCTCCTCGGAACAACTGCCCTCGCCCCCTTCGCCGATCAGCGGCATCAACGGCTTCTCGCCCTTTTTCAGCAACGGTCCATTCTTCAGCAGGTTGACCTTGATCTCATGGATGATGCCTTGCGGATTGAGCGCTTTGCCGGTCAGGCCGGCCGGACAGGCGTTGCGGCAGCGTCCGCACTCGGTGCAGGAAAAGGAGTCCAGCAGATCCTTCCAGGTGAAACGGTCTACCTGCTCAACGCCAAATGTATTGCCGATGGTAAAATCCTCGCGCGGCAGGGTATTGGCCTTCTCCAGTCGGCGGAAGAAACAGTTGGGTATGGCGGTCAGGATGTGCATATGCTTGCTGTGCGGCAGATAGCACATGAAGGCCAGCAGGGCAAAGGCATGCGTCCACCAGCTGATTTCGTACACCTGCCTCGCATCGGATGGCACGATAAACGTGGCAAACCGGCTGGAAACCGGCATCCAGGTCTGTGCCAGGGCAAGAGCGCCGGCCTGCATGCGAACAATTTTGGCGGCGTTGATACCGAAATAGGCCAGCATCAGGGTACCAATCAGCGTCAGGATGAAAAACGCCTCCAGCGTTCTGGCTTCGGGATAAGGTGGCGACACGACCCTGCGTACCGCAGCAACGATCACGGCCAGCAAGGCCATGAGCGATACGATGTCCAGTATCAGCAACAGTGGCAACAGGATGCCGTCCGGAAGTTTGGTCAGGCTGATGGAAGGGAATACCCCATGCAGCAGAAACTCGCCGTTGGCGATCAACAGTATGATGAACGACCAGAAGATGATGAAGTGATTGACACCGAAAGGTTTGGCCAGCACCCGTTTCTGGCCGAAGGCGTACAGCAGCATCTCGCCGACACGGGTGCCGATATTGTCGAAGCGGTCCTCGGACCTGCCGAGCGTCAGCAGATTGAGCCGGCGCCAGCAGCCCCAGACAAAGATACACAGTGATGCGATCAAAAGCGGTGTGAATATGGTCGGGTTGGGTGTCATGTCAAAACCTCAATTTTCACCACGGAGACACGGAGGCACAGAGTAAGGCGAGATAAACCAAAACACGGGGAGAAAAGATCCAAAGTTCTCTTTTGTATGGTTCAGCCCTGATGTTTTTTTAGGTTTTTCTCTGTGTCTCTGTGTCTCCGTGGTGGACTATTATTTTTTTTGTTTCAACTCACGAATTTTCCTCGTTATGGCCGGAATCACCTGAAACAGATCACCAACGATACCATAGGTGGCTACTTCGAAGATCGGAGCGTTCTTGTCACGGTTGATGGCTATGACCATATCCGAGTCCTGCATGCCGACCAGGTGCTGGATGGCGCCACTGATGCCGCAGGCGATGTAGATCTTGGGGCGCACGGTCTTGCCGGTTTGTCCCACCTGGCGGTCGCCCGGCATCCAACCGGCATCCACGGCGCTGCGCGAGGCTCCCACCACGCCGCCCAGCTCGTCGGCCAGCTCCTGCAACAGGGCAAAGTTGTCCGGTCCCATCATGCCGCGACCGCCTGAGATTATGAAGTCAGCACCGGTAATGTCCACGGCACCCTTACTGTTGGTGTCGCGGATAATCTCGATAACCTTGGTAAGGATGCTCTCCTCTGGAACCGTGAAGTCGTCGCGTATGATGATTCCGTCGGCTGCTTCCCTTCGCGCCGGCATAGGCATGACGTTGGGGCGTACCGTCGACATTTGCGGACGGAACTTGTCGCACATGATGGTGGCCATGATGTTGCCGCCAAAGGCCGGGCGGGTCTGCATCAGATTGCGTTTATCGTCGATTCCCAGACCGGTGCAGTCAGCGGTCAGGCCGGTGGCAACCTTGGTAGCTACAGCACCAGCCAGGTCACGTCCCATGCCGGTCGCGCCCATCAGTATGATCTCCGGCTTGTACTTTTCGATCAGGTGGCAGCAAGCCTCCAGATAAGCCTCGGTGCGGTAATGGAAAAAGACCGGAGCATCTATCAGATAAGCCTTGGAAGCACCATAGTTGAAGGCTTCCCGGCACAGGTGCTCCACCTTCTCGCCGATCACCAGGGCGCAAAGCTCGACCCCCAGCTTGGCAGCCAGTTCTGCGCCGACACCGAGCAACTCCCAGGAGACCTTGGCTGGTTCGCCTTCGGTCTGTTCCACAAAGACCCACACACCGCTGTATTGGGCCAGCTTCCTGGCCAGGGCGGCGGCTTCCGGGTCGATTTCCTCTTCGACTGGCGCGGCGCTGGCAGCCAATTCAGCGAGAATCTTCTGCTCCTCGGGAGTGAAGTACATCTCCAGGGCAGAGGCCGGGCAGATTTTGACGCATTTCTGGCAACCGATGCAGCGCGGCGCATCGATGATCGGCTCGCCGCTGTCGGTCATCTCAACACAGTTGACCGGGCAAACGCTCTGGCAACGGGCACCGCAGGCGATGCAGGCGCCGGCAATCAATTGGGCGACGCCGCGGGGTTTTTTAATTTTTACCGGTTCAGTCATAGATTCAAACCTTTTTCACCACTGAGACACTGAGGCACAGAGAAAATCAGTAAAAAACATGTAAAAACAGTAAAACCATGTGATGGTTTTATAATCAATTTTTCGCATTTCTACCGAATTGTTTTTAAGTTCTCCGTGTCTCTGTGCCTCCGTGGTAGATTTTGTTTTAGATTGGCAGCATGTCCTTGGCCAGCAGTTTTTCGATCAATAGTGCGGCGGTCCCCTCCGGGTCGGCGGCGCCGTCACCCAGGATCTCGCCCTGTATGCGTTCGGGAGAAAAAATCTTGCTGACCCAGGTCGGTGACCCTTTCAGCCCGATCTTCTGTTCGTCCAGCTTGAGCACCTGGTTGTTCCAGACCTCCACCGTTGCCCCGTCCGCAGCCAGTCGCATCGGCACCCTGGGGTAACGCGGCCGGTTAAGTTCGCGGACAACAGTCAGCATGGCCGGCAAGGGCGCCTCAACAATTTCGTGGCGTCCCTCCAACTTACGGCTTACCCGGATTTTCTTCCCGCTCAAATCAAGACTCTCAATGCGGTCCACCAGGGTGAGTTGCTGGTAGTCCAGTCGGCTGGCAATGCCGGGACCGACTTGAGCCGTGTCACCGTCAATGGTCTGCTTGCCGCACAGCACCAGGCCGACTTCATCCACTTCGGCCTGCAGCTTGCGGATGGCAGCGGCCAGCACGTTACTGGTGGCCAGTGTGTCAGCGCCACCAAAGACTCGATCAGAGAGCAGAATGGCCTTATCAACCCCCAGAGCCAGCGCTTTTTTGAGTGTGGCTTCGGCATTGGGCGGACCCATGGAGAGGGCGGCGACCTGGCAGCCGAACTGGTCTTTGAGGCGCAACGCCTCTTCCAGCGCATGGGTATCGTAAGGATTGACGATGAAAGGTATCCCCTCGCGCACCAGGGTATTGGTGACCGGATCGATCTGGACCTGGGTTGTATCGGGGACCTGTTTGATACAGACAACGATGAGCATGGAGGCCTCGCTTACATACATGCATAAAAAATAATCATACGACAACTAAACATTATAAAGGAAATTTAGTCAAAACCTATTACCTCATACCACAACAAGATGCAAGTGTTTACAATTTAACGAAATATATTTAT